>NZ_JBEZKB010000019.1:0-188036 GCF_040651475.1 Streptomyces sp. NPDC048442 | reverse complement strand
GCCACCCACGCGGTGTGCCGGTTCACCGCCGCGAGACCCCGGAAACGTACGTCCGGCACGCCTGTGTCCTTGACCGGCCGCCAGGAAACCGTTGTAGAGGCCCTGGTTGGCGGCGAGCGACTTGGTCGCGGCGGCGAATTCCTCGGTCGTACCGAAGGCTGCCCGCGCCCTCGGCGTCTGCCACAGGAACATCTCCAACACCAGGATGTACGTGGACCCGATGCACGGGTCCCACCCCTCCCCTCTGCCCGCCTGCCTACGTGAAGAAGGCCAGCTCGGCCTCCGTCACCCCACTCAGCTCGTACCGCGTCCCGGCCAGCGGCCGGTTCCCGTACAGCCGCATCAGGGTCGCCGCATCCCCGACGTACACACCCTCGCCGCCCTCCGCACCTTCCGCCCCGAGCCGGACAGTCCCCCGATCCCCCAACTCGGCCCGCAGAGCAGGTGACTTACGCAGCCGCGTCACATGCGCCAGCAGCTCCAAGGCAGGCCCGACACTCCTCCCCCCGTACGCCCCGCCCACCCGCCACGCGTCCCGTACGTCCCCCGCATGCACCCACTCCCCGAGCGCGATCCCGTCCCAGGAACCGTCACCCCTCTCCGCCATCACAGCCCCCGCCTCGCCGAACCCCCGGTCCAGCTCCTCGATCAGCCGCGCGAGCGGCCAGTGAGCCCGTTCGGCGATGTCCCGGTCGTTGGCCTCCGGCGAGAAGGTGCCCTTCTCGAACCGCCCCGTGAGCACCCGGTCCAGCGCCGCCGAACAGTGCGCGACCACGTGCCGTACCGTCCACCCGGGACAGCAGGTCCGCACCGCGAAGTGCTCCTCGGTGGCTCGCGCCCTCAACAGCCTTACGAACGGCTCTCGTTCGGCCAGCAACAACCGCTCCGGAAGCCGTGCGTCCCGCACTCCTGCACCGTCATCAGTCATGCCACCAAACTAACGACTCATCCCTCGATCGCCGTGTCCCGCGCACCCTGGGTTACGCACCCTGGTGACGCACCTTTGGTACGCACCTTTGTTACGCATCGGCCGCGAGGCCGGCCGGACCGGCACGGCCGTCTCCTGCTCCTGCTCCTGCTCCTGTCGCCCCTCCCGCACACTGATTCCCATGACGCCGACGCACTCCGACGACCCCGACGCCCGCAACACCCGCGACGCCCCCGAGACCGCCGACCTGCTCCGCCGCTGGTCGGCCACCATCGAGGCCGCCCGCCCCAGCACCCCGGCGGCCCCTGACACCCCGGCGGCCCCTGGCGCCCCGGGGCACCCGGACCCCGCCCCGTACGCCGAAAACCTCCTCAGCCGCTGGTCAGAACCCCAGCGCCGCTACCACACCCCCACCCACCTGGCAGCGGTCCTCACCCACCTCGACACCCTCGCGGGCCATGCCGCCGACCCGGAGCTGGTCCGGCTGGCGGCCTGGTTCCACGACGCGGTCTACCACCCGGAACGCGACACCAACGAGGACCGCTCCGCCCGCCTCGCCGAGCGCGCCCTCCCCGAACTCGGCCTCCCCGCCGACGCCACCGCGGAGGTGGCCCGCCTGGTCCGCCTCACCACCACCCACGACCCCGCCCCCGACGACACCAACGGCGAGGCCCTCTGCGACGCGGACCTGGCGATCCTGGCCGCGTCCCCGGAGGCGTACGCGGCGTACGCGTCCGCGGTCCGCGACGAGTACGCCTTCGTCCCGGACCCGGACTTCCGCAAGGGCCGCGCGGCGGTACTGGCCCAACTCCTCGCTCTCCCACGCCTGTTCCGCACCCCGCACGGCACGAAGCACTGGGAGGACCCCGCCCGCCACAACCTCACGACGGAACTGATGCTGCTCTCGCCGTAGCGGTACGGGCCGTGGGGCCTGGTCTACGGGTTGGTGCCCGGGGCGACATAACCCGAGCCGATTCCGTTTTCGGACTCCGGGACGCAGCTGGGCACCTGGCGCACCACCGACATCGAGAGACCGCCGACGGTCCCCTTCGGCGTCATGGTCGGCGTGAACAGCAGGTGCTCGCCCTTCGGGACGGCGCTGAGCCTGATCAGCGTGTCGCGCCCGTTGGCACCCTCAGGGAACACCTTCTCGCTGTCGACGCGGTTGTCGCGATCGACCTTGGTGTGGCACGAGGCCGAGTAACCCATCACCACTGCGGGAACGCCCGCCTTGCGCAGGGCGGCCTGCAGGCCAGGGACGCCCTTGAGGCTCATCAGCTGGACGGCGATGGTGCCGTTCGGGACGGACTTCACCGTGTAGTCAACAGTGACAATGTCAATGCTCTCGCTGCCGCTGCCGCTGACGGTGCCACTGCCGGTGCCGCTGTCCGTACGGTGCGGAGCGGGCGCGGCCGACGTACCGGAGAGGCCCACCGGCACGGCGATGGCCGCGGCCGCGGCGGCTGCGACGGCCCCCAGCGTGAGGGTGAGCCGAGGGCGCAGGGCGCGGACCCGGGTGCGGTGGCCGCCCGAGGCGGACAGGGCGGTCGCGCGGACGTGAAGCTCGTCCGCGAGCTGCTGCTTGAAGTGCAGGGGGGTGTTCACTGGGTGGCCTCCAGAACGGCTTCGCGGCGGTCGGTACGGATCTGCCCGGCGGCTTGCAGGATTCTGCGGGCCCGGTGCAGCCGGACCCGGGCGGTGGTCGAGCCGATGCCCAGCGCCTGGGCCGCCTCGCGGGTGCTCAACCCGTCCAGCACGACCAGGTCCAGCACCTCGCGCAGGGGGTCGGACAGTGCGGCGTGGGCGGATGCCATCTGCCGTACCGCGCGGGCGGCATCGATCCGCCGCTCGATGGCACTGATGTCCTCTTCGTCCAGCAACCGTCGCCCGGCGGTACGGGCGACCGCCTTCAGCTCGCGGCTACTGCCCCGAAAATGCGCGGAGATGACGTTGCGCGCTATGCCGTACAGCCAGGCGACGGGCGCGCCACGCCGGGCGTCATAGGTGTGCACGTTCTCCAGCGCGGCGACGAAGATGTCCGCGGTGAGGTCGGCGGCCAGGTGCGGGCTGTCGACCCGTCGGGTGACGAAGCCGAGCACGGCGTCGAACTGCTGCTCGTAAAATGCGGCGAACCCGGCAGGGTCACGCACGGGTGGTGCTGTTGGATGCTCCGCTTGCACGGATCGCTCCTCGGGACGGGTCGGGCGTGTGGTGCCTTACACCGGTACTTGGTCGCAGCGCCGGAAAGCGTTACATCCCCCGCTGGCCCCTAGCCTCGGACCCGCCTGCACCAGCCCCCCGGGCCAAGCCCCGAACAATGCCGCACCCCGAGCCGTCGGGCACCCGCCACCTGCCCCGGCCCGACTCCACGAGGTCTGAACCTCACCCGTCCCGGCCAGCCGACCTCACCACATACGGCCCGACGGCCGACCAAACCACCAACCCAACCCCACTCACTCACTCACTCACTCACTCACTCACTCACTCACTCACTCACTCACTCACTCACTAGTGATGCCACTCCAACCGCACCGGTTCCGCCGGAACCCACCCCTCCACCGCCCCCTCCAACTCCTCCACCGACCACCACCGATACCCGGCATGGTGGTCCCGCTCGACCCCCACCAGGCCGCTCACATCCACCTCGTACGCGCCCGCCCGGCACTGGAAGAACACGTCCCGGAACTCCCCTGCCGACCACCCCAGATCGGCGTATCCAGCAGTCTCCGCAACCACCTCACCGAGTGCCCCGGCCGCAACGACCAGCCCGGTCTCCTCCCGCAACTCCCGAGCAGCCGCTTCCGCCAGTGTCTCCCCGGCCTCCACACCCCCACCCGGGGTACCCCA
This sequence comes from Streptomyces sp. NPDC048442, assembly GCF_040651475.1. Taxonomy (NCBI): domain Bacteria; kingdom Bacillati; phylum Actinomycetota; class Actinomycetes; order Kitasatosporales; family Streptomycetaceae; genus Streptomyces; species Streptomyces sp. NPDC048442. The sequence continues at coordinate 184,261 of NZ_JBEZKB010000019.1, read as the reverse complement.
CCCATAGCCACCGCCATCCCGAAACCGGAACAACAGAACCCGCCCCACCGCGTCAATCACCAGCACCCTGGCGGACTCCCGCCGCAATGCTTTCTGTTGCTCGCTCATTCCCGAACTCCCATCACCTGCACCTCAGTCTCACTCCGTGCGACCGTCAGTCATTGGCTGCTCAACACCGTTTCCTGTCACCTGGTTTGACGTTAGGCACGCTAGGCAAACTCATCTAGTGTACTGACCAACGATCGACCTCCCCATGGCGAAGGATGGAAAAGCACATGGACCCCGAGCGCTCCGGTGCGCCGAAGTCCGGCAACAGCGCACCTGACTTGGCCTCAAGCCCCAGTCGCAAAGCAGCCGCCGCCAAGGCGATCGAGAATCATCTGGAACCCGATACGTCGAAGGACGGCAGGGAAGCTGCAGAAGCCACTGGTGCGGCAGTCCGAGAGCTCAGTGGCAAGGACGGGCACGGCTGGGACACTTCGGCCTCCCTGAAGAAGGCGCATGAAACCTGGGGAAGACAGGTCAAAACCCTGACCGATCGCTTGGCATCAGAGAAGTACGCCCTTCGCGATACATCGGGCCTTCTGCGCAACCAGGACGTCGGCGTCGGGTTGCAAGTTCGGCCACCGTCTCCGTTCGACAAGTTCTAGCCAGCCCATCGCCGCGCCCTGAGGAACTCATGCCGACTTACCACGAAGTCATGACCACGGACCTGGGCAAGCTCGCAACAGCTGCAACCAAGTGGAGCGACATGGCTGAACAGTTCCGAAAATTGGCGATTCAGTACAAGAGAGATGTACACGGCGTCTCGCTGGGACCCTCCTGGGTGGGAGTCAGCGCACAAGCCGCAAACGGCAGGTTCGACGTCACGCTGAAGGAATTCCAAGGAGCTCAGGCGGAGGCGAAGGCGATCTCCACCGCCCTGACCGATGCGCACACACAACTGGTGGCCATCCAGAAGAGGCTCAAGACTGCGCGCACGGACGCAATCCAGGCCGGCATGGCGATCTCAGAGCAAGGCAATGTCTCCTACGACTACGCGCGGCTGAGCCCGACCGAAAGCAGCACCATCCAGCACGACCCCGACCTCCAGGAAGGCGTACGCAAGGCAATAGCGTCATGGACGGCGCACATTGCACAGGCAGTCCAGGCAGCGACTGATGCCGACGACGGGATCAGAATGGCTCTCGACAGCCTCACTCGCGACACCAATTTCCTGGACGGCACGATCAACGGGTTCAACAGGAATCCTTCTCCCAGCGGATACCCCTCGTTCGAGGAAGCCGGTAAGGCAGAGAACATTCCGAAGGACCGCGCGCAGCTTGGAGATTGGTGGCGGTCGCTCGCCCCGGCAACCCGGGCAGTCCTTCTGCAGGAGAGGGGGGACGAGTTGAAGAACTCGGGGATCCTGGACCCTGCCTACAAATGGAAACCTGCGGATGAAGGAGCCGGAGAATTCAACTCGGAAGATCCGACCCCCAGCGACCTCGGTTACCTAGCGCTGGCACAGAGCATTTCAGCCGCAGGCGATATCACTGGCGAGACCGCTGCTTCCCGAAATATGGAGCACTACCTCAGGGCCACCGGGGACCCTCTCGAAGTAGACGTGGACAAGATGCTGAACGACAACCCCGACTACCGGTCCCATGCGGTGCAGACGCACATCACCTCCCAACAAGAAGATTGGAAGAAGCAAGCCCTTGATGAGTACCGGAAGGCAGGCGGAGACAGGCCGGTAGTCATTCCTGTCGAGTCCGAGAAATTTGGAAACAATGAACTAAACTCAGGTGAATGGTTTCACGCGATCGGCTCTCACCAGCAAAACGTTTCCGGAATGGTGACAGTAACTCCGGACGGGAATCGAGAGCCCAAGGTCTCACTCGACTACCAAGTAAATATTTGGGATCGCTACAATTGGGACGAAGGGAAGCAGACACAGTTTCCTGGGGGAATTACGATTGAAGACAAGGAGATGGCCCGCCTACACAAGGTAGGATTCGCCCAAGAATTCGACATGCGCGGCAGCAGCTCTGTGTTCCATCACGATCTCGGTGGTGACGCATCACCACAAATCCCCTCGGGTGAATCCGGCCGAGAGGGAACACGCGGCGATGTTTCCCGAGGCGACGAGGAGAACCGATGAATCCCGCACCTACTGCCTCCCACAAAAAGCGGCCGAGCACTATCGCCGGTCTCGCATCAGTAGTCGTCCTTCTCACCGCAGTCACTCTGACCGCATGCTCCGCACCGGGCTCCGGAAGTCCTACCACCCGCGGCACAGATCCACATTGGCTGAAGAATGCGGGAAGCAAAGAAGTTTCGACCGCCATGAAAGTTGATGTACCAAGCGGGGCTTCCGAGGTGAAGGGCGCTGTACGCGTCAATCCCCGAGAAGACGATTATCTACTGTCCTTTATCACTACACAGGACACAGCGGAGAAAATCGCCCACGACCTGAATCCTGACAAGCCGCTGGGCCCAGCACGCAAGGGGAGGTCCACGAAGGACCTCTTCGGACACGTCGGGCTGGCCGCCCCCGAGTCGCTGGAAAAGGTGCAGTGGGCCGGGGTCTGTCCACTCTGTACGGACTCGACCCGGGGTTCCCTCCAGTGGATCGAGATCTACGTCGCCCCCTTGCCCAACCAACAGGCCCGCGTCTACCTCATGGCCTTCTGACCGGCCGGCCCCGCTGATTTCGACCGGCTCGCCTTCTGCGGCGCACCCCCTCTCTCAACGAGGAGAACCGATGAATCCCGCGCCTGCTGCCGCCCGCAAAGAACGGCCGAGCACGATCTCCGCGCTCGCGTCAGCAGCCGCTCTTCTCGCCGCATGCGCGCTGCCCGCATGCTCCGCAGCGCCAAGCAACGAAGACCCCACCACCCGGACCGTGGAGGGACATTGGGAGAAGAACGCCGGAAGCAAGGAAGCCGCGGCCGCCATGAAAGTGGAGGTACCGAGCGGAGCCACCGGGGTGAAAGGTGCCGTACGCGTCAATCCTCAAGAGGACTACTACCTCCTCTCCTTCATCACCGCACAGAAGACGGCCGAGGAGATCGCCCACGACCTCAACCCCGACGAAGCACTGAGCCGAACAGCCAAAGGGGGCTCGTCAAACAAGCTCTTCGGACACCTCGGGCTGCCCGCCCCTGAGTCGCTGAATGAGGTGCGGTGGGCAGGAGTCTGCCCACCCTGCAGGAAGGACCCGATCCGGAAATCCAAGCAGTGGATCGACATCTACGTCGCCCCCTTGCCGAACCAGCAGGCGCGCATCTACCTCATGGCCTTCTGACCGGCCGGCCCCGCCGATTTCGACCGGCTCACTGTGCAACCCGGTCCGCGGCGCGACCACTAGCGCCGAGATCCTCGGTGTCTCCGTGGACGCGGTGGGCCAATGCGGGCCCCTGGTCCACCCAGAACTGACGACGAACCGACCAACACCCGGCCCGGCGGCCAGCTTTGAAGCTCCTGATTCCGCGGTGCCGCCGACCCGACCACCACCGAGCCGTCACGGTGCGCGAGCGCGAATGAGATCATGGTCGGGTGTCCCTCACCTTGCGTCGCACCGCTGCTTTCGTCGTCCTGCTCGCCGGGATCGCCCTCGGTTTCTGGGTCGTGTTCGGTTCGCCCCACGACTGGTTGGGCGGCATGCGACTGCTCAAGTTCGCCCTCGGGACGACGTCCATAGGCATGATCACCGCCAGCACCTGGCTGATGTTTCCCGACTCTCCCAGCGGCGGCGACGAGGACAACACGTCGGCTGCTCCGATCACGGGCCCGCTGAACGCCCTCTAGGCCGCGCGGCCACTGCCCGACCTTCCAGCGCGAGCCCGCACCACCGCACCCCTACCCGTGCATCGCGGCCCGCTCCTCCGCACTCCGCAGCACACAGAACTCGTTCCCCTCGGGGTCGGCAAACACGACCCACCCCGCCCCGTCCGGCTCCCTCCGGTCGTCCAGGACCTTCGCGCCGAGCGCCACGTACCGCTCCACCTCGTCGTCCCGCCGCCCGTCCGGCTGGAGGCACAGGTGAACGGGGTTCTTGCCGGCCTTCCCGACACCGGCACCGGCAGCGGCCCCGCCCCCGGCCCCGCCCGCCTTCCGCTCCGGGACCTCCGCGAAGAACAGATGCATCCCGCCCGGCATCATGACCCGCGCCGTCGAGTCCCCCGGCCGGTCCGCCTCGTCCATCGGATGCCCGACCACCCGGCTCCAGAACTCCGCCAGCCGGTACGCGTCACCGCAGTCGAACGCCACGTTGAACACACTCGCGCTCATCATCCCCACCATTCCGCCCGATCGGCATTCGTCCCGAACGCCCTTGTACTGCCCGGCATTTGGCCTGCACTAGGAGTGCACCTAGATGACTGAGCCCAAGGGTCGCCAGTGGTCATGGGCGGCAGGTTTGTACGCGGTGGCGTGTCGTCACGCCCAGTCTTCCGGCTCCCAGGCGTAGAGCAGGTCGAGCAGCTCGCGGTCCCCGTCGAGTTGCAGGGCGTCCACCGAAATACGGTCGTACCGCCAGAGGACCAGATCACTGGCCGTGCCGCGAATGGAGAGGCCTGCCGCTTCCGGGGCCTCGCCGACGGCGGGCAGCCGGGTGGTCCGCGCACCGTCGCCGTCGACCGTCAGGCGCCAGGAGCGACCCTCGGTGGCGTGGAAGTCGAAGGCGGTGGGCTTGTGGGGCCAGGCGCTCCTCGTGAAGCTGGCGATGAACAGGCTGTCCTCGACACCGTCGAGCGCCACTTCGACAGGCAGTGAGGCCGATTCGCCCACGGTGAGCTGGGCGTCGTAGGTGTGCACCGCGATCTCATGGAGTTGGTGCCAGGCGACGCCACCGGCAGTGTGCGGCGTCTGCGTGACACCCCAGCCGGTGAAGCAGCCCTGGTCCGGGCCGGCCTCCCGCAGGGCCGCCAGCATCAGCTCGGTCGAGGCGGCCAGCCAGGCCAGCACGGCCTCGCGCTCCTGCGGCGCGACCGCGTCACCCTGGGCCGGGGTCCTGGACGTGGCGTCCGGCCCGGCAGCGACGGTGGCGGCCCAGCGACGGCGGGCCTCGCCGATGTGCTGCACCAGGTCGAACAGCGTCCACTCGGGGCAGGTCGGCACGGGCAGGTCGAGGCTGGGCGCGACGGCGATCGCGGCGCGGAAGGCGGTTGAACGTTCGTCGATCAGCCGCAGCAGATCGGGAAACTCCAGAGTCTTGTGCACGGCGGCAGTTCTACCACCCTGATCCATTCGCCCGACAGCGGTTTTCCCAGCCGGTACGGCGGGGAATTGCGGCCCGGGCAAGCCCACGCTCGGGCTTCGGCCACGCCACAGCCGAGCCCCGCGTAGCAGGCGACAGACCCACGATCCCCCCGATCGCTTCGGCCGCCTCGGCCAAGATCAACAGAAGCCCACCTTCCTGCTGTTCGGCGCCTCAACGCGCAGCCCAGGCCCCCTTGGAATCAATCATCCAGGGCACTGGCGCAGAGAGGCCACCTCCCCGCGCTCCCCACACAGCCGACCTCACCCGACGATACGCACGACCCGCGCAGGCGAATCCAGCCACACGTACTCCACCTGATGCACGGGCAGGTGGTCAACCCAGTTGGGGCACGAAGCGGTCCGGGGTGTCCAGCCACGGTGTGTGGGTGCCGTCAGGGGTCACGGTGAGACCGAAACGCTCCGGGCCGGGGCTGCCCGCGTTGCGCCACCAGTCGTAGGCGGCTTCGGCGGTGTCCCACAGGGATTGGGGGCCGTACTGCCACACGGTGAACCGCTCCGGGCTCTTCCCGTCCCAGTCCACGGCCGCCCACGATGCGGCGTCGGTGGTGGCCAGCCACAGGCGGGTGGCGACCCCTTCCACGTCGGGGTTCTCGTGCCAGGCCCGCCACACCCGCCGGAGCTGGAGACCGATGGCGAACTGGGCCGCCCAGTCGTCCCCGGCGACCGACCGGGGAGCAAGCCGGGTAAAGGACTCAACCGGCTCGTGGTCGTCACGGACCACGTCCCGGTAGATCTTCAGGTCGGTGCGCTGGCCGCGCATCAGCATGAACGCCGAGTGCGGAGAGAAGAACCCCGAGGCCACCCCGTGCCCGTCCACCGTCAGCCGCAGCAGCCCGTAACAGAACCACGGGGATTCCCACGGCAGCAGGATCACACCTCCGGGTCTCGTCTGGGCGATCCATGCCGGAGGCACCGAGCGAACCGAGCAGGTGGCCAGTACCCGGTCGTACGGTCCGCCGGCTTCGTCACCGAAAGCCCCGTCACCGCCGATGACTTGGGGCTCCAGGCCGAGGCCCTTGAGGCGCCTTGAGGCGTCTGCGGACAGCACGGGGTCGACTTCGACCGTGGTCACCCGGTCCGCGCCGAGGCGGTGTGCGAGGAGGCCCGCGTTCCACCCCGTACCCGTGCCGATCTCCAGTACCTTCTGGCCGGGCCGTACGTCGAGCATGTTGAGCATGCGGAAGACGATCGAGGGAGCCGACGCCGAGCACGATGCCCAGCGGTCGTCGGGATCCGTCTCCTGGCCGCCGTCATTGATCTGCGTGACCACCGAGGTGTCCGCGTACGCGTGACGCAGCCAGGTCTCCGGTGCCGTCTCGCGCGAGCATTCCGCCAGGTCGTCGCCCACCCACACGGTGGAGGGGAGGAACGCATGCCGGGGCACCGCCCAGTAGGCGCTTTCCCAGGCCGGGGCCATCGGGGCCCCGAGATGGTCGTTCACCGAGCGGAGCAGGCCGCGCATGGCGGCCCGCTCCTCTGCTCCGATCATGGTCATTCCCTTGCGCCTACTTCCCCTTGTGCTTCGGCTCGGGCTTCGGCTTCTCCGTGTCGGAGGACGGCTTGCTCGTCCCCGGATCCTTGGCACCCGAGTGCTTGCCGTCGCCCCCGCTGCCACCCTGGCCGGTTCCCCATCCCATTGCAGTCTCCTTCGATTTGTAGCGATCGTTGCGAACCTTGCGATGGGCCGGAAGGCCCGTGGTGCCCCGTCCCCGCTTCGTGGAGGAAGGTCATGAGCCCCGCCCCGCGCAGCGGCCGCACCGACACGGCGGCCAGACGCCGCTCTGCAACGGCGCGAGCGTGTCCGTGCTGCGGACCACCTGGGTCGCAGACCACGTACGCCCGCCATCCCGGGATACGCGTAGCGTCATCAACGGGTAGGAATTCAGCGGTAGTTCATCTCTCACGTCGGACTCCCGTGCGGATGATTACGAAGTTCGACGTCTGCGTCAGTCGCCGCCGAGTAGTCGTGGGTGGCGCACGCCCGCTCCCGCTGCTCTACAAGTGCCGCGCAAACACCACATCCGCTGACGGGCGTCGGTGCTTCCATCGGCAGCGACAGGTGGACGGGCGGGCTCATCGTGGTTGATGACCGCTGCATGCCGACTGCTCCTCTCCTCGATCACCGGGTCGATGACGGCGGTGAGGTGAGCGTGCGACACAGGTAGGGGACGCCGTAACCGCGCCACGGGACGCTTCGCGGACGTCCTGGGACGTTTTGACTAGGCGCTGCTGCGACCGGCCAAGTAGCGCATCAAGGCGTCAAGTTCGAGCAGGTCGGGCAGCACAGTCTCGGCTCCGGCATGCCGCAGAGCCTCCGCACTGTCCGTACCGGAAGCCACGGCCACGACACCCGAGCCCGAGGCCAAAGCCGCCTCGACGTCCCGGGGAGTGTCCCCGACAAGTACGACGGGCGTACGGAAAGGCAGGTCGTAAGCCGCGAGTACCCGCTGCCGGGCGAAGGCCACGAGGTCCGCCCGGTGCTCCGAGTCGGCTCCGTAACCACCCACCGCCATGTCCAGCAGCGAATCCAGCCCGAAGGCGCCGAGCTTCACACGTGCATTGGCCGCGATGTTTCCCGTCAGCACGGACGACACCATCCCGCGCTCAGCCGCCACAGCCTTCAACGCGGCACGTGCGCCCGGCAGTTCATGTCCCCGCGTACGCAGATCTTCTTCCCGGCCGGCCCCCGCCCTTTCCAGCGCAGGGAGTACGCGCTCCCAGGTGGGCGGCTCTGCGTCGTGGTCGCGGAACATGTCCGCGAGAATCCTGCGATCCGTACGCCCCTCGGTCCGGGCAGGTCGAAGCGGAGGCTCCCCTGCCAGCTCCGTAAACGCAGCGGCGTAGATCTCCTTACTGATGCCCGCGTTCTCGATGAGCGTGTGGTCGATGTCCCAGAGCACGATGAGTGGCACCGGCCCACCTTAAGCAGAGGCGGCAGAACGCCAAGCGGCCTTGTGGTGCGGGCGGTCAGGCCGCTTGGATACTTATTGTGAACACGCAACTTCGGGACGCACTTGTCCGAAGCGGGCTGACTGCCGAGGACCTGGCGTCCGCTTGCTCGGTCGACCCCAAGACGGTCGGCCGGTGGCTGTCCGGGAGGGTTCCGCACCGGCGTCACCGATGGACGGTGGCATGCCGACTGGGCACCGAGGAGGCGAACCTGTGGCCCCAGCGGGCGGGGGACAACAGCCTCGGCCCCGAATTGGTCGCCGCCTACCCGAACCGGGCCAGCGTCCCGCGGGAGCTGTGGCTCTCCCTCCTCCTCGATGCCACGCGCCAGATCGACGTCCTGGTCTTCTCCGGAACCTTCTTTGCCCAGACCAATCCGTCAATCGCCAGGATGCTGCGCGAACGCGCACAGGACGGGGTTCGCGTGCGGCTCTGCTTCGGCGATCCCGACGGCCAGGCCATCGCGCTGCGAGGCCAGGAAGAGGGCATCGGCGACAGCCTGGCCGGGAAGGTCCGAGCCTCGCTGACGTATTACCGCGAACTCGTCGGCGTCCCGGGCTGCGATGTCCGCCTCCACGACACCACCCTCTACAACTCGCTCTTCCGCTACGACGACCACCTACTGGTCAACCCGCACATCTGGGGGCAACCGGCCAGCGCCAATCCATTGATGCAGATCGAACGCAGTGGTGAGGAAGGATGGTTCGGAGGCTACGAAGCGAGCTTTACCGCCGTGTGGAGCACCGCACAACCCTGGACCCCTGAACGTCAGGAGCAGCATTTCCGTGGGCAGGACTGAGTACTACGAGGACCCCGAGGCCCCCAGGGCCAACACTCTGATCCCGGCCAGCAATCTCCTGGTCGTCGACGCCCAGGGAGCCGTCCTGCTGCAACGGCGACGCGACACCGGTCAGTGGGCGCTGCCTGGCGGTGCCCAGGACATCGGAGAAAGCTCCGCCCAGTGCGCCGTACGGGAATGCGAGGAGGAAACCGGCATCCTCGCCGAGATCACCGGCTTCCTCGGGGTCTACTCCAACCCCGCGCACATCGTCGCGTACACCGACGGCGAGATCCGCCAGCAGTACGAGGCCACCTACATCGGCCGCCCCATCGGCGGCGCCCCCACCATCAACGAAGAAGCAGATGGCGTCTGTTGGGCCCTGCCCTCCGAGCTCTCCGGTCTCGACATCCATGTCAGCATGCGTGAACAGATCGACCACTACCTGACCGGGAAATACCCCTACCTGGGGTGAGCAGACCCATCCGGGGCAGCAACCAGCCGAGCTTCCACCCGAGCCACGCACGCGTGCAGCTCCGGCGCTGCGCGCCGAATGAACCGACCGACCAGGCTGTCGTCCCCGTACCGGCCCCGAATCTCGGCCACCCTCTGCACCGAGGTGGTCGGCCGCCCGTCAGGTGTCGTGGTCACGTCGCAGTAGACCAGCGCGTCGATGAGAGACGGCTCCTCCAACACGGGGAATTCCGCTTCCAACTCTCCTCGCAGGCCGCGCTCTTCTGCCTCCCACAGAGCGAAGGTATGATTCGCCACCAGCCTCACGAGCCGCTCATCCGCCCCGTGCACCACACGCAGATGACGGGCACCGTCCAGCGGATGAAACCCGGTCGCGGCGATGGACGGCGCATAACCGACGTCATGCAGTACAGCCGCAGCCCTCAACAGCTCCGCATCCGTCCCCAGCACATGAGCCAGCTCCGTAGCTCGCTCCGCCACCCCCTGCGAATGCGCCCACCGCCGGGGCAGCGCCTCAGCCAGCAGATCCTCCGCAAGCCCAAACGCCCACGCGACACCGTGCCTCATGAAGAAACAATGCCCGACCAGATGCTGGTCACGCCCGATTCCCTGCAAGGGCTCTCGCCTCGCCAACGGAATGAGACTCGAGAGTCCAGGGTCGAGACGCTTTCTCTGAGGAATGGATGGTCGGGTCTTACCCGACCCCCCACCCCGTCGCGCGCGCGTGTGCGTGCGAGCCCGCGTGAGCGCTCAACTTGCCACTCTGGAAAGCGAGATGACTTTTCGTGACCGTGTCGCGACCACGCGTGGTGAGCGTGTACCGTGCGTCACAACAGAACGACCCCCGTGTGGTGTTGGAGCACCTCACAGGGGTCTGACCACCGAGATCGATAGAGGCGACCCCTATGGCTGTTGAGCAGCTTAGTCCTGCCCTGCACGCACCCGCTCACCCGATGGCCAAACCCGGGTTCGGGAAGCAGTCCGTGCCCGATCAACAACCGCGCGGCAAAGCCGACTTCGGACATTTGCCCGCACGGGAAGCCTCGATCGCCTGGTACATCGACCGGTTGCCGGACGGTGCCGACATCAGCATCAAGACCCTCTCCCGCGAACTCCCCGCCTACGGCCAGCAGGCCGTCGCCACCGCACTCCGCAGCCTCGCCGACGCCGGTCACCTGCGGCGATTCCGTGAGCTCCTGTGCGGCGCGGACGACACCGTCCGCTGGGTCCAGCGCACGTACTTCTCGCGCACCCAGCGCCCCGACGCCTGGTGGCAGTCCATGGTGCGCGGCGAGAGTACGGAGGAGGAGACGGACGCGCCCCGGGGCGAGGATGTGGAAGAGCGCGCCTATGCGGCAATGGTTCAACTGGCTTATCAAGTGCCTCAGTTGACCCTGTCCGAGAACGCGTGCCGCGAGCTCGCCCCCTACGCCGCCGAGTGGCTCCGGCGCGGTGCCTCCGAGGACAGGCTGCTGCGGGGGATCGGGCAGATCGTGCCCAAGGTGGTGCACAGCCCGTTCGCGTTCGTGCAGGCCAAGCTGATCAGGGAGCTGCCGCCCGAGCTGCCCGCGCCGCGACAGGGCGTACGGATCATGGAGTGCGGCGAGTGCGGGGTGCCCGGGGAGCCCGCCGCTCTGCCCGGCGGGCTCTGCCGACCCTGCCGCAGCCAGCCGTACGCGTACGAGGAGCGTGGGCTGGCCGCCGATGTCGTACGGGGGAAGGCGGAGCGTATCCGGTACGAACTGCGGGACAGGGACAGGGGCCGGGGGCGGGAGCGGGCGCGGGAGCGGGAGCGCGGGATCCTCATGTGAGGAGGGTGCTCAGGCCCCTCCCCCCGTCCCGATCAGAGCCGCCAGCCGCCGCGCCGTTTCCACGTCGCAGCGTCCCAGGTCGATCAGCGGCGCGGGGACGTCGCGGGCGCAGGACGCCGGGTCCAGGGCGAGGGACGGGAGGTTCAGGCCGGCGGCGGTCAGGGCCTCGCGGAGGGTGTGGACCGCTTCTTCGGCTGCTCGGATGTCGAGCTTCTCAGTAGGCATGATCCATATCTCTACCGTCCGTACCGCGCTTATGCATCAAGAGAGTTGAAAGCCGCGTCAAGAGGACCAAATCGACGCACGTCGCGGCGGGAATGGGCGGGTTCGGCAGCTTGTTGAAGGCGGATATGCCTCCCTCTGATCAGTCGCGTCCGCGCGCCCGCACCCCGATGCCCCTCGCTGTCTACATGCTCGGCCTCGCCGTCTTCGCCCTCGGTACGAGCGAATTCATGCTGTCGGGGCTGTTGCCGCCGATTGCGCGGGACATGGACGTGTCCATTCCGCAGGCGGGGCTGCTGATATCCGCCTTCGCCATCGGGATGGTGGTCGGGGCGCCGCTGCTGGCGGTGGCGACCTTGCGGCTGCCCAGGCGGACGACGCTGATCGCGCTGATCACGGTGTTCGGGCTCGGGCAGGTGGCGGGGGCGCTGGCTCCTTCGTACGAGCTGCTGTTCGTCTCGCGCGTGGTGAGCGCGTTCGCGTGCGCCGGGTTCTGGGCGGTGGGGGCGGCCGTCGCCATCGCGATGGTGCCGGTGACCTCGCGGGCGCGGGCGATGGCCGTGATGATCGGCGGGCTCAGCATCGCCAACGTGCTCGGCGTCCCGGCCGGGGCCTTCCTCGGTGAGAGCCTCGGCTGGCGCTCCGCCTTCTGGGCGGTCGGCGCGGCCTCCGCCGTCGCCCTCGTGGGCGTCGTCACCCTGATTCCGCGCATCCCGATGCCCGACGAGAAGCCGCAGCTCAAGCGGGAGCTGGGGATCTACAAGGACCGGCAGGTACTGATCTCGGTCGCGGTCACCGCCCTCGCCGCCGGTGGCGTCTTCTGCGCCTTCAGCTATCTGTCACCGCTGCTGACGGACGTGGCGGGGCTCGACTCGAAGTGGGTGCCGTGGGTGCTCGGGCTCTTCGGGGTCGGGGCGCTCGTCGGTACGACCCTCGGCGGCATGGTCGCCGACGCCCGCCCGTTCGGCGTACTGATCGGCGGCATCAGCACGTCGACGGTGCTGCTGGCGGCGCTGGCGCTGTTCGGCGGGACCGCGGCCGTCGCCGTCGCCCTCTCCTTCGCCCTCGGCTTCTCCGCCTTCTTCACCGCCCCCGCGCTCAACGCCCGGATGTTCAACGTCGCCGGCGCGGCCCCGACCCTGGCGGGCGCGACCACCACCGCCGCCTTCAACCTCGGCAATACGGGAGGACCCGCGCTCGGCGGCTCGGTCATCGACGCCGGCTGGGGTTTCTCGGCCACGGCGTGGGCGGGCGGCGCGATGACGGTGGTCGCGGTGGGCCTCGTACTGATCTCACTGCGCTGGCAGCGGTCGGACACGGACCGGTCCCGGCTGGTGGCGAGTTCGGCGGGCGCAGTGGGTTCCGGGAGCATGCCTGCGCCGAGGGGCCCTGCCGTGGAGAGCGCCCGTACGGCCGACTCCACCCGGTAGTCCGTACGGCCGACCCCACCCGGTAGTCCGTACGGCCGACCCCACCCGGTAGTCCGTACGGCCGACTCCACCCGGTAGTCGGTACGGGCCCGGTCCCGACCTCCCCCGGTCGCTCACCACTCATTTACATGTACACCGCAACCGCCCCCGCCGCAGCGGTGTCTTCCGGTACGACCGTCAAAAAGCCGCCCGCCACACGAATACCGGGGACACACCCATGCGCTTGCGCTCCCTTCCGCTCGCCGCCGCGATCCTCGTCGCCGGCCTCGGCCTGACCGCCTGCAACGACGATTCCGGTACGGGGGCGGGGGCCGCCACACCGACCGCCGCAGCATCCTCCGGCTCGACGGGCTCCGCCGACAGCGGCGGCTCGGGAGGCTCGCCCTCACCCGAGGCGCCCGGCTCCCCGAAGGCACCCGGCTCCCCCGACGCACCCGGGGCGACCACCGGCGGCGGAGGCATCGCCGCCGCCGCGAAGTGCAAGACGGCCGCGCTCGGCTTCGCGGTCGACCCCGGCGGCGAGCCCCAGGGGGCCGACGGCACGGGCAACGTCACGGTCACCCTCACCAACAAGGGCACCGCCCCCTGCGCACTGAACGGCTACCCGGGGATCGACCTGATGAGCTCCCCCGGCAACACCTGGTCGCTGGCCCGGCAGACGTCCAAGAAGCCCAAGGCCCTCACCCTCTCCCCGGGTGGCGACGCCTACTTCAAGATCACGTACCTGCCGTACACGGCCGAGGGGAACACCAAGGCGAACGAGTTCAAGGCCGCCACGATCACCGTCACTCCGCCCGGCGAGACGAAGTCCAAGGACCTGCCCTGGCCACACAAGAAGCCCCTCCTGCTCCAGGACGCGGCCACGCACCCGGGTACGTACGTGGGCCCGGTCAGCGGGGAGTAGCGCAGAGGCAGGAGGAGGAGCAGGAGCAGAAGTAGACCGCCCGGCTGCCCGTTCCCGTACGCCCGGCTATTCGCCCCCGTAGCCGAACTTCCTCCGCCGCAGCCCCGCCTCCGTGATCCGCCGCACCAGCTCCTTGCTGCCGATCTCCACCGCACCCGCCGCGACGGCGTCCGCGTACCGCCCCTCCGGCACGTCGTAGTGGTCGCGCTCGAACGCCCGGGGCGGGCAGCCGACCCGGGCGGCGAAGGCATGGAGTTCGTCGTACGAGACGTCGCTGACCAGGTGGGACCAGAGGCGGCCGTGGCCGGGCCAGGTCGGCGGGTCTATGTAGATCGTCATGCGGGCGGCAGCTTTCCGACGGGGGCGACGGCGACGACGGCCTTGGTGCAGACCCAGTGGGGGTCGGGGCCCAGCTCGGGCTCGACCTCCAGTGCGTGCGGGTCGCCTTCGTGGCAGACGGGGCAGAGGGGCCAGCGGCCGTACCTCTCCAGGAGGGAGTCCTGTACGTCCTGGGCTATCAGGCCCGTGACGAACCCGGCCCCCTCGGGCCACTGCTCGACCCACCAGCGGCGGTGGGTCACCGCGTCCTCGACGAGGTTCACCACGTCGGCGTCTGCGACATCACGGGCGGCGAGGTCGGCCATGACGAGGGCGCGGGCGGCATGGAGGGACTGTTCGAGGGGGGAGAGGGGGTCAAGGGAATCCATGAACCAATTGTCGCGCGGGCCCCGGGTGACCGAAGTCCCACCACCTCCACGACCTCCGGACTGTTGACTGACCCCCGCCCTGAAAATATCTTTCAGAGGTGAGCGACCCACTGAAGAAAAGTTCCACCCACCGGGGCCCGGGGCGCACAAGCCCCACCCCCGCCGCATCCACCCCCGCCGCATCCACCCCCGCCGCATCCACCCCCGCCGCATCCACCCCCGCCGCATCCACCGCCCCCGCCCCCGCCGCCCTCGCCGCCAAGGTCCGCACCCTCGCCCCCTCCATGACCCGCTCCATGCAGCGCGTCGCCGAGGCCGTGGCGAGCGATCCCGCCGGGTGCGCCGCGCTCACCGTCACCGGGCTCGCCGAGCTGACCGGGACCAGCGAGGCCACCGTCGTACGGACCTCCCGCCTCCTCGGCTACCCCGGTTACCGCGACCTCCGCCTCGCCCTCGCCGGTCTCGCCGCCCACCAGCAGTCCGGGCGCGCCCCCGCCGTCACCGCCGACATCGCCGTCGACGACCCGATAGCCGACGTCGTCGCCAAGCTCGCACACGACGAACAGCAGACCCTCGCCGACACCGCCGCCGGCCTGGACACCGTCCAACTCGGCGCTGCGGTAAGCGCGTTGGCGCAGGCCCGCCGCGTCGAGATCTACGGCGCCGGTGCCTCGTCCCTCGTCGGCATGGACCTCGCCCAGAAGCTGCTCCGGATCGGGCTGTTCGCCCACGCACACAGCGACCCGCACCTCGCCGTGACCAATGCCGTACTGCTGCGCGCCGGTGACGTCGCCATCGCCATCACTCACTCCGGGTCGACCGGCGACACCATCGAACCCCTCCGGGTCGCCTTCGAGCACGGCGCGACGACCATCGCCGTCACCGGCCGGCCGGGCGGGCCCGTCGCCCAGTACGCCGACCACGTCCTCACCACCTCCACCGCCCGCGAGAGCGAACTGCGACCGGCTGCCATGTCCAGCCGTACCAGCCAACTCCTCGTCGTGGACTGCCTGTTCGTGGGCGTCGCCCAGCGTACGTACGACACGGCGGGCCCCGCACTCGCCGCCTCGTACGAGGCACTCGCCCACCGCCACGACCCCCGCGCCACCCGATAAGGACCCCTCCACCATGACCAGCACCCCCGCCGGCACCACCCGATAAGGACCCCTCCACCATGACCAGCACCCCCGCCGGCACCACCCCCTACGGCGAGCTGCGCGCCCAGCTCGACACCCTCACCACGGAGGCCTTCCGCCCCGAGCTCGCCGAGATCGACCAGCTGTCCACCCCCGAGCTGGCCGCCCTGATGAACAGCGAGGACGCGACCGTTCCGGCGGCCGTCGCCGCACAGCTCCCGCAGATCGCCGCCGCCATCGACTCCATCGCCGAGCGAATGGCGCGCGGCGGCCGGCTGATCTACGCGGGCGCCGGTACGGCAGGACGCCTCGGTGTCCTCGACGCCTCCGAGTGCCCGCCCACCTTCAACACCGACCCCACCGAGGTCGTCGGACTGATCGCCGGAGGCCCCGTCGCGATGGTCAAGGCCGTGGAGGGTGCGGAGGACAGCAAGGAGCTGGCCGCCGCCGACCTCGACGCGCTCAAGGTCGGCGCCGACGACACCGTCATCGGGATCTCCGCCTCCGGCCGCACCCCGTACGCCATCGGCGCCGTCGAGCACGCCCGCACCCTCGGCGCCCTCACCGCCGGCCTCTCCTGCAACGCGGGCAGCGCCCTCGCCGCAGCAGCCGAGCACGGCATCGAGGTCGTCGTCGGGCCCGAACTCCTCACCGGATCAACCCGGTTGAAGTCGGGCACCGCCCAGAAGCTCGTCCTCAACATGATCTCGACGCTCGTCATGATCCGGCTCGGCAAGACGTACGGAAACCTCATGGTCGACGTCCGCGCCTCCAACGAGAAGCTGCGCGCCCGCTCCCGCCGCATCGTCGCCCTCGCCACCGGCGCCGACGACACAGAGATCGAGGCCGCCCTCACCGCCGCCGACGGCGAGGTCAAGAACGCCATCCTGATCATCCTCGGCGACGTCGACGGCCCCACCGCCAAGGCCCTGCTCGACGAGGAGCACGGCCACCTCCGCGCGGCCCTCAAGTCCGCGCACCGGAAGTAACCCCCTCCCCCCACAGCAAGGCACCACGCACCATGAGCACCGACACCCCTGAGAACAAGAACCGCGCCACCGCCGCCGCGATCCTTCCGCTCGTCGGCGGCGCGGACAACGTCACTTCGGTCGTCCACTGCATGACCCGCCTCCGGCTGGGCCTGCGCGACCGTACGCTCGTCCAGGACGACGCGCTCAAGGCGTTGCCCGCAGTCATGGGCGTGGTCGAGGACGACACGTACCAGATCGTCCTCGGGCCCGGCACGGTCGCCCGGGTCACCCCCGAGTTCGAGGCCCTCGTCGAAGAGGGCAGGTCCACGCCCTCGATGACGGCCGAAGAACTGGCCGCCGAGGGCGCCGCACTCAAGGCCGCCCGGAAGGCGAAGAACGCCACCCCCTTCAAGCTCTTCCTGCGCCGCATCGCCAGCATCTTCGTCCCGCTGATCCCCGCCCTCATCGGCTGCGGCATCATCGCGGGACTCAACGGCCTGCTGATCAACCTGGGATGGCTCCCCACCCTCACCCCGGCGCTCGCCGCCATCGCGTCCGGCTTCATGGCGCTCATCGCGGTCTTCGTCGGCTTCCACACGGCGAAGGAGTTCGGCGGCACGCCCATCCTGGGCGGGGCCGTCGCCGCGATCATCGTCTTCCCCGGCGTCGCGAAGATCGACGCGTTCGGCCAGACCCTCGCCCCCGGCCAGGGCGGTGTCCTCGGCGCACTCGCCGCAGCCGTACTCGCCGTCCACATCGAGAAGTGGTGCCGTCGCTGGGTCCCCGAATCCCTGGACGTCCTCCTCACGCCCACCCTCACCGTGCTGCTCTCCGGCCTGGTCACCCTCTTCGGCCTGATGTTCGTCGCCGGGGAGATCTCCGCCGCCATCGGTACGGGCGCCAACTGGCTCCTCGACCACACCGGCGCCTTCGCGGGCCTCGTCCTCGGCGGCCTCTTCCTCCCCCTCGTCATGCTGGGCCTGCACCAGGCCCTCATCCCCATCCACACCACCCTCATCGAGCAGCAGGGTTTCACCGTCCTGCTCCCGATCCTGGCGATGGCGGGCGCGGGTCAGGTCGGCTGTGCGGCGGCCGTCTTCCTCCGCCTCAAGAACAACCGCTCGATCCGCAACACCATCAAGTCCGCCCTCCCGGCAGGCATCCTGGGCGTCGGCGAACCCCTCATCTACGGTGTCTCGCTCCCGCTCGGCCGCCCGTTCATCACGGCGTGTGCCGGTGGCGCGGCGGGCGGCGCGTTCGTCGGCCTCTTCTCGATGCTCGGCGACAAGGTCGGCTCGACGGCCATCGGCCCGTCCGGCTGGGCCCTCTTCCCGCTCCTCCAGGGCAACCACGGCCTCGGCACGACGATCGCCGTCTACGCGGGCGGCCTCCTCATCGGCTACCTCGTCGGCTTCGCCGCCACGTACTGGTTCGGCTTCACGAAGACGATGCTGGCGGAACTGAACACGCCTGCCGCCGACGCGGCGGCCGACCCCGAGAAGCCCAGGGAAACGGTCGCCGCCTGACCCCGGACCGTACGAAAGCACGTACGGAAGCACGTACGGAAGCACCGTACGGAAGCACCGTACGGAAACGCAGATACACAGAAACGCCACTGGGGCGGCACCCCCGAAGGGATACCGCCCCAGTGGACGTACCTACTGCGTCATGCAGAGGGAAGCAGGACTTAGAAGTCCATGTCCCCGCCCGGCATGCCACCCGGGGCGGCAGCGCCGGCCTTCTCGGGCTTGTCGGCGATGACGGCCTCGGTGGTGAGGAACAGCGCGGCGATCGACGCGGCGTTCTGGAGGGCGGAGCGCGTGACCTTCGCCGGGTCCAGGATGCCCTCGGCGATCATGTCGACGTACTCACCGGTGGCGGCGTTCAGGCCGTGACCGATGGGCAGGTTGCGGACCTTCTCCACGACGACGCCACCCTCGAGACCACCGTTGACGGCGATCTGCTTGAGCGGGGCCTCCAGCGCGAGCTTCACGGCGTTGGCGCCGGTCGCCTCGTCGCCCGTGAGCTCCAGCTTGTCGAAGACGGCCGAGGCCTGGAGGAGGGCGACGCCACCACCGGCGACGATGCCCTCTTCGACGGCGGCCTTCGCGTTGCGAACGGCGTCCTCGATGCGGTGCTTGCGCTCCTTGAGCTCGACCTCGGTGGCGGCACCGGCCTTGATGACGGCCACGCCGCCGGCCAGCTTCGCCAGGCGCTCCTGGAGCTTCTCGCGGTCGTAGTCCGAGTCGCTGTTCTCGATCTCGGCGCGGATCTGGTTGACGCGACCGGCAACCTGCTCGCTGTCACCGGCACCGTCGACGATGGTCGTCTCGTCCTTGGTGATGACGACCTTGCGGGCGCGGCCGAGCAGGTCGAGACCGGCGTTCTCCAGCTTGAGGCCGACCTCCTCGGAGATGACCGTGCCGCCCGTGAGGATGGCGATGTCGTTCAGCATGGCCTTGCGGCGGTCGCCGAAGCCCGGGGCCTTGACGGCGACGGACTTGAACGTGCCACGGATCTTGTTGACGACGAGGGTGGAGAGCGCCTCGCCCTCGACGTCCTCGGCGATGATCAGCAGCGGCTTGCCGGACTGCATGACCTTCTCCAGCAGCGGAAGGAGGTCCTTCACGTTGCCGATCTTGCTGTTGACGATCAGGATGTACGGGTCGTCCAGCGCCGACTCCATGCGCTCCATGTCGGTCGCGAAGTACGCCGAGATGTAGCCCTTGTCGAAGCGCATGCCCTCGGTGAGCTCAAGCTCCAGGCCGAAGGTCTGCGACTCCTCGACCGTGATGACGCCTTCCTTGCCGACCTTGTCCATCGCCTCGGCGATGAGCTCGCCGATCTGGGTGTCGGCGGCGGAGATGGAGGCCGTCGAAGCGATCTGCTCCTTGGTCTCGACATCCTTCGCCTGCTCCAGGAGCGCGGCGGAGACGGCCTCGACGGCCTTCTCGATGCCACGCTTCAGGGCCATCGGGTTGGCACCCGCGGCTACGTTGCGAAGGCCCTCACGAACCAGCGCCTGCGCGAGGACGGTCGCGGTCGTCGTACCGTCACCGGCGACGTCGTCCGTCTTCTTCGCGACCTCCTTGACGAGCTCGGCACCGATCTTCTCGTACGGGTCCTCGAGCTCGATCTCCTTGGCGATGGAGACACCGTCGTTGGTGATCGTGGGGGCGCCCCACTTCTTCTCAAGGACGACGTTGCGGCCCTTGGGGCCAAGGGTGACCTTGACGGCGTCGGCGAGCTGGTTCATGCCACGCTCGAGGCCGCGCCGGGCCTCCTCGTCGAACGCGATGATCTTGGCCATGTGAAGTGGTCCTCCCAGGACGGGGTGGATTTCTCCGGACCGTTGGTTCGATGCCCGCGACGGACGGCTCAAAAGGCGGAGGATTCCTTACCCCCGACCCCGTGGGCCTCACCGAACCTGGTCCAAGTTCTGTCACTCTCACTGGGAGAGTGCTAACGCCAATGATTAGCACTCGACCCCGTCGAGTGCAAGGCCGTCCCGGAGGGACGTCGATGAGGGGTGGCGGTCGGGCGACGGGCGGGCGCAAGCGGCTACCACAGATCCTGGAGCGCGCGGCACGCCGTACGCCGTACGCACCACACGCCGTACGCCGGACGCACCAAGGGCCCGTACCCCTGGTGACGGGATACGGGCCCTCGGTGTGTGAGTGCTGATGTAAGTCGTTGAGTAGTGCGTCGGTGGTCGATCGCGCCGAGATCAGACGGCGAGCTTGACCATGTCCGCCTGCGGACCCTTCTGGCCCTGCGAGATCTCGAACTCGACTCGCTGACCTTCTTCAAGTGAGCGGTAGCCGTCCATCTGGATCGCGCTGTAGTGGACGAAAACATCCGCACCACCGTCGACCGCGATGAAGCCGTACCCCTTCTCCGCGTTGAACCACTTGACGGTGCCCTGAGCCATGCCTAACTCCCCTATTACTGGCCCTTGCGCGGGACCGCACTTCGCGACCCCGGGTCAGACCCCACCCGCCGAACAGGAACGCGGAAGGTGTGCGCCGAAGCGCGTCGACCGCGGCTGAATGTATCCGCCCAACTGCCCTCTGCAACAGGTCAATCGGACGAGAATTCTGGGTACGCCTGAACGGCCGGATCGGTCAACTACCGTGATTCCAGGGCAAGTCGGGCCGGACATAGTGTGCGCATCGGCGGCAAAAGGCTCGAACGCGCGGGCCGCATCTTCTCTCGTTCTCATATGCACGAGGCACAGGCGGAGAGTGGGGCTTCCCCTACTCTACCTCTTTCAACCATGCAGAATTGCCCCCTCCGCTTGTGAGCGGAGAGGGCAACTTCCGTTAATTCGAAGAGCTTTGAGGGCCTCAGCCGCCCGCACTGTGCTCGATGGTCAGCCTCCGGCGACGGCGGGAATGATCGAGATGCCCGCGCCGTCCGGCGTGGCCGTCTCCAGGCCGCTCTCGAAGCGCACGTCGTCGTCGTTCACGTACACGTTCACGAAGCGGCGCAGCTTGCCCTGGTCGTCCAGGACGCGGGCGGCGATGCCGCCGTGGTTCTTCTCCAGGTCGGCGATGACCTCGGCGAGGGTGGAGCCCTCGGCCACGACCTCGGACTCACCGCCGGTGTACGTGCGCAGGATGGTGGGGATGCGGACCTTGACGCTCATGGTGTTCAGCCTTCCGTAGCGTTGCGTGCGAGTCGTTGCGAGCCGAGGATCTCAGCGGGCCAGGCCGGCGTCGCGGAACGCGTCCAGGCTCGGACGGATGGTCGCGGAGGGGCCGGTGGTCGGGGCCACCGCGTCCAGCGTCTTGAGTCCGTCGCCCGTGTTGAGCACGACGGTGGTCAGCGTCGGGTCCAGCAGACCGGCGTCGATGAGCTTCTTCGTGACGCCGACGGTCACGCCGCCCGCGGTCTCCGCGAAGATGCCCTCGGTGCGGGCCAGCAGCTTGATCGCGTCGACGACCTGCTCGTCGTTCACGTCCTCGACGGCGCCGCCCGTACGGCGGGCGATGTCCAGGACGTACGGGCCGTCCGCCGGGTTGCCGATGGCGAGGGACTTGGCGATGGTGTTCGGCTTCTGCGGGCGTACGACGTCGTGCCCGGCCTTGAAGGCGGTGGACACCGGCGAACAGCCCTCGGCCTGCGCACCGAAGATCTTGTACGGCTTGTCCTCGACCAGCCCGAGCTTGATCAGCTCCTGGAGACCCTTGTCGATCTTCGTGAGCTGCGAGCCCGAGGCGATCGGGATGACGATCTGGTCCGGGAGCCGCCAGCCGAGCTGCTCGCAGATCTCGTACGCGAGCGTCTTGGAACCCTCTCCGTAGTACGGGCGCAGGTTGACGTTGACGAAGCCCCAGCCCTCGCCGAGCGGGTCGCCGATGAGCTCGGAGCAGAACCGGTTCACGTCGTCGTAGTTGCCCTCGATGCCGACCAGCTCGCCCCCGTACACGGCGGCCATGACGACCTTGCCCTGCTCCAGGTCGTGCGGGATGAACACACAGGAGCGGAAGCCCGCCCGCGCGGCGGCGGCGCCGACGGCACCGGCCAGGTTGCCGGTGGAGGAGCAGGAGAGGGTCGTGAAGCCGAAGGCGCGGGCGGCCTCGACGGCGATCGCGACGACGCGGTCCTTGAAGGAGTGCGTCGGGTTGCCGGAGTCGTCCTTGACGTACAGGCCGCCGGTGACGCCCAGCTCACGGGCCAGGTTGTCGGCCTTGACCAGCTTCGTGAAGCCGGGGTTCAGGCTGGGCTTGGTGGCCACGTCGGCGGGGACGGGCAGCAGCGGGGCGTAGCGCCAGATGTTCTCCGGGCCGGCCTCGATGCGCTTCTTCAGCTCTTCGGGGGTGCCGGCGGGCAGGTCGTACGCCACTTCCAGCGGGCCGAAACAGAGCTGGCAGGCGAAGATCGGGCCGAGTGCGAAGCGCTCCCCGCACTCGCGGCAGGAGAGGGCGGCGGCGGGGCCGAGGTCAACGGTCTTCGGAGTGGTTTCGGTGGTCTGCACAGCCATGATGGCGAGGTCCTTCCTCATCTTCCCCGCGACGGCTTTCGCCACGAGACGGAATTGGCACCTTCCCGACCTGACCTCGCGGTCGGTCGGGGGGTTGCCGGGACTTCAACGGGCCGTTTCCCTCTGTCCCTCTGGATGAGCGCTATGACTCCGGACCGCCGTGGAGACGGGCCCGGGTGTTTGTGTGCGTACAGACCCCGACATGCGACGGTCGTCCGCGTTGTTCAAGACTGTAACCGAACCCCCGGACGGGCGTGCCAGTCGTCCGGACCGCGAGATGGATCACAGCTGTCTCCACGAGTGAGGAGTGACGGGCGTGCTGGAAGAGGTGGAGCGCTGGCTGAGTACGCGGTCCTGGGCGGCCGCCGACCGCCCGCTGGACCGGCTGCTCGCCGCCAAGGCCGCCCGTGGCAGCACCGTCAGCGTCGTCCTGCCCGCCCTGAACGAGGAAGCGACGGTCGGCCGCATCGTCGACACCGTCCGCCGGGACCTCATGGGCCCGGGTGCCCCCCTGGTGGACGAGCTGGTGGTGATCGATTCCGGCTCGACCGACCGCACGGCGAAGGAGGCCGCGGAAGCGGGCGCCCGGGTGGTGCACCGGGACGAGATCCTGCCGCGCATTCCGGCCGTGCCCGGCAAGGGCGAGGTGCTCTGGCGCTCCCTCCTGGTCACGAGCGGGGACGTGGTCTGCTTCGTGGACGCGGACCTGCAGGACTTCGACGCGTCGTTCGTGTCGGGGATCGTCGGCCCGCTGCTCACCGACCCTGACGTGCAGTTCGTGAAGGCGACGTACGACCGCCCGCTGGACGGGGCGGCCGGTCAGGGCGGCCGGGTCACCGAGCTGATGGCCCGCCCCCTGCTCAACCTCCACTGGCCCCAACTGGCCGGATTCGTACAGCCGTTGGGTGGTGAGTACGCGGTCCGGCGCTCCCTGCTCGAACGTCTCCCGTTCCCCGTCGGGTACGGAGTCGAGCTGGGCCTGCTCATCGACTCGCTCCACACGGTCGGCCTGGACGCCCTCGCCCAGGTCGACGTGGGCGTCCGCGTCCACCGCCACCAGGACGGCCAGGCCCTTGGCCGGATGGCCGCCGCGATCTACCGCACCGCCCAACTAAGGCTCTCCCGTGGGCACTTGATCCGCCCTTCCCTCACCCAGTTCGAGCGCGTCGGCACCGCCTTCGTCCCCCGCACCCACCCGGTGGACACGGAGGAGCGCCCGCCGATGCGGGAGATCGCGGAGTACGCGGAGCGGCACGCCGCCTGAACGGAGGGGCAACCCGCCCCGTACGCACGTTTGAGGGGAGCGCGTACCGGCTAGGTTTCGCCACATGGCTTCCCAGTACGACCCTCCGCAGTCCCCGGCCGCCCAGGTCCTCGTCGCGTCCAACCGCGGCCCGGTGACGTACTCCCTCGGCGACGACGGCGAGCTGACCGCCAAGCGCGGCGGCGGCGGCCTGGTCTCCGGGCTCTCCGCGATCGGCCCGGACGCGGACGCGCTGTGGGTGTGCTCGGCGCTCGGCGAAGGAGACCGGGAGGCGGTACGCCGCGGAATCGCAGGGGCGGGGCCGCAGGCCCCTCAGAACAAGGGCGGGGGTGGGCGACGGGCGGGAGAGCCTGGTGTCCGCATGCTCGACATCGACGCGGACACGCACGCGGCCGCGTACAACGGCATCTCGAACTCGGTCCTGTGGTTCGTCCACCACCTGCTCTACCAGACCCCGCTGGAGCCCGTCTTCGACGCGGAATTCCGGCGCCAGTGGGCGGCGTACGAGACCTACAACCGAGCCTTCGCCGACGCCCTGGCCTCGGCTGCCGCCCCGGGCGCCACCGTCCTCGTCCAGGACTACCACCTCTGCCTCGTCCCCGGAATGCTCCGCGCGCTCCGCCCCGACCTGCGCATCGGCCACTTCTCGCACACCCCGTGGGCCCCGGTCGACTACTTCCGGCTGCTCCCCGACGACATCGCCGAGCAGCTCCTGAGGGGCATCCTCGGCGCGGACCGGGTGGCCTTCCTCACCCGCCGCTGGGCGGACGCCTTCACCGCGTGCGCGCTGAAGATCCTCGGCGAGGAGGCCCTCGACGGAAAGCGGATCGGCGTCCACGGCCTCGGCGCGGACGCGGACTTCCTGCGCGAGCGCGCGCACCGGCCGGACGTCGAGGAGCGCCTGACCGCCCTCCGCGAGCAGGTCGGAGGCTCCGGCCGGCGCACCATCGTCCGCGTCGACCGCACCGAACTCTCCAAGAACATCGTGCGCGGCCTCCTCGCGTACGAACACCTCCTGGACACCCGCCCCGAGTGGCGCGAACGCGTCGTGCACATCGCCTTCGCCTACCCCTCCCGCCAGGACCTGGCCGTCTACCGCGACTACACGGAGGCGGTGCGGCGCATCGCCGACGACATCAACTCCTCCCACGGAACGCCCACTTGGACCCCGGTCGTCCTCCATGTCAAGGACGACTTCGCCCGCTCGCTCGCCGCCTACCGGCTCGCCGACGTCGCCCTGGTCAACCCGATCCGCGACGGCATGAACCTGGTCGCCAAGGAGATCCCGGTGGTCTCGGACGAGGGGTGCGCACTGGTCCTGTCCCGGGAGGCGGGCGCGTACGAGGAACTCGGCGACGACGCGATCGTCGTCAACCCGTACGACGTGACGGGCACGGCCGACGCGCTCCACGAGGCGCTGACGATGGAACGGGAAGAGCGCGCGGAACGCACGAAACGCCTGGCCGCGGCGGCGACGGCGCTGCCCCCGCAGCAGTGGTTCCTGGAACAGCTGGAGGCCCTGCGGGACTGAGCCTCCCTGTGCGCGTGCACACACGCCGAAGGCCCGGGACTCTTGCGAGTCCCGGGCCTTCGGTTTCTTCCAGTAGCGGGGACAGGATTTGAACCTGCGACCTCTGGGTTATGAGCCCAGCGAGCTACCGAGCTGCTCCACCCCGCGTCGGTAAACCTGACAGTACGGGGTTTCGGGTGCTGTGGGAAATCGATTCCTCACCTGCTCCTAGGGGAGGCGTTGCGCGAGGGACGCCAGGAAGGCGGCGACCTCGGCGGGTCCCGGCAGCAACACGTCGGCCTGCTCGGCGAGTTCGGGAATCGCCGTGCCGCTGCACAGCAGCAGTCCGGGAACGCCGTCGGAGCGGAGTTTCTGGACGGCGGCGTAGGCCGGGAGGTCGCCCAGGTCGTCGCCTGCGTAGAGGACCGAGGTCGCTCCGACCTCGTGCACGTACTCAGCCAGGGCGACGCCCTTGTCCATGCCCGGCGGCCTCAACTCAAGCACCAGGCGCCCCGGTTCGAGGATCAGACCGTGCCGGGCGGCGAGCTCGGCGAGGGGTGCGCGCAGGGCGTCGAAGGCGGCCTCGGGGTTGCTCGCCCGGCGGGTGTGGACGGCGAGGGCCTGCCCCTTCTCCTCCACCCAGGTGCCGTGCCACGCACCGTGCGCGTCGAGCACTCCTGGCAGCTCGGCGCGGACGCCGGCCAGGCCGGGGTGCGGGGCGGGGGTCTCGACGGTGCCGGTACGGGCGTCCCAGCGTTCGGCGCCGTAATGGCCGAGGACGGTGAGGTGCTCCAGTCCTGGGACCCCGGCGAAGCCGCCGTACCGCACGGCGACGCCCGCCGGCCGGCCGGTGACGATGGCCACGGAGGCGACACGCGGCGCGAGCACGGAGAGCGCGGGAACCACGCTGCGGTGGGCACGGGCCTGCTCGGGGTCCGGGACGATGTCGGCGAGCGTGCCGTCGAAGTCGAGGGCGACGAGGGCGTGTTGGGGCCCGTCGACGATCGCGGCGAGGGCGTCGCGGCCGGCGGGGGTGGACGGTTCGGGAAGAGTGTCCATGGCCCCGACAATACCGGGGCGCGGGACGCGGGGCGCTCGGCGCTGAGCGGGCGGCGGAGGGGTTGCGGTCCGCGTGGGGGCCGCCCCCTTGCCCACCCGTCCCGCCCCCGGGGGGCGGCCCCGCTGCCCAAGAGGGCTAGGGGGCCAGTGGGGGTAAGGGGCAGGCATTTAGGGGCGCGGGGAACTGCGCGATCAGCCACGACGCACCCGCACGACGCCCACCGGCCCGCCGCAGGCGCACGCGCAGGCGTGCCTACCTCCGCCCCCGCAGCCCCTCCCTCACCCGTCGTAGCCGGTTGACCGTCACCGGGTCCTGGACGAGTGCCCGCTCATCGTCCAGCAGCGCGTTCAGCAGCTGGTAGTAGCGCGTCGGCGAGATCCCGAGCTGTTCCCGGATCGCCCGCTCCTTCGCCCCGGGCCCGGCCCACCCCTGCCGCTCCACGGCAAGGACGGCCAGCTCCCGCTCGGACAAGGCCGGCGCCGCACCCTCGCCCGCCCCCGCCCCTGCCCCTGCCCTCGCGCCCTCGCCCTCGCTCTCGTACGGCAAATCCATCCGCCCAGCCTATTGCGCGTTGTCCGTCGCCGCCGCTTCCCGCGACAGCTCCCCCAGCACGCCCGACGGCGTGGTCGAACCCTCGACCGTCTTGCCGATGTCCTTCTTGATGCTCTCGCTCACCGTCGCCCACGACGTCTTGCCGACCGGGTACAGCTTCGAATTCCCCATCGCGTCAAGGAACTTGCGGACCTTCGCGTGCTTGCCGTCGGCGGCCATCTTGTCGCTCGCGGTGACCGTCGGCGGCAGCAGGTCGAACTCGTCGGCGAAGGCCATCACGTTCTCGTCGTTGTACGCGAAGTCGAGGAACTTGCCGATCTCCTTGCGGTGACCGTTCTTCCGGAAGCCCATCATCCAGTCGGCGACGCCCATCGCGGGCATGGCCTTGCCGCTCTCGGAGGGCAGCGGAACCATCTCGTACTCGACGCCGTTCTTCTCCGCCTGCTTCATCAGCGACGGGTGGCCGTTGAGCATGCCGACCTCGCCCTTCGCGAAGGCCTCGAAGGCGGCCTTGCGGTTGAGTTTGCCGGGGGCGACGGGGCCGGTCAGGCCGGGCTTGACGAGGTCTTCCTTGAGGAAGTCGAAGGCGCCGATGTTGCTGGCCGAATTGATCGTGTACATACCGATGTCATCGGTGTAGCCGGAGCCGGCGGCCAGCATCCAGTTCATGGTCTCGGCCTGCGCCTCCTCCGGGCCGAGCGGCAGCGCGAACGGGTACTTCACACCGTCCGCCTTGAGCGCCTTCGCGTCGGTGGCGAGGTCCGCCCAGGTCTTCGGGGCGGAGGTGATGCCGGCCTTCTCGAAGAGGCTCTTGTTGTAGAACATCAGCCGGGTGCTGCCGACGAACGGCATGCCGTACTGCATGCGGTTCACCTCGCCCGCGCGGGCGAGCGATTCGAGGAAGTTGGCCTGGGTCGGGATGGAGACCAGGTCGTCGACGGAGTACAGCTTGCTGGCCGCCGCATAGTCGGCGTACGCGCCGATCTGGGCGATGTCCGGGTCCTGGCCGCCCTTGACCATCTCGGCGACCTTGCGGTCCACGTCTTCCCACGAGTAGATCGAGACGTCGACCTTGATGCCGGGGTTGTTGTCCTCGAAGGCGCGGGCGAGCTTGTTCCAGTACTTCTTGGTGTTGTCGCCGCCGTCGAGGTTGTAGTCCGCGGCGACGAACTTCAGGGTCACCTCGTCGGAGCCGCCGATGCCGAGCGTGCCGCAGCCTGCGACGCCCGCTGTCATACCGAGTGCGGCTATCGCCGCGGTCAGACCCAAGTAGCGCCGCTGCACAGCCCGTTCCACCCCTTTTTTGCCCGTTTTGGTGACGTTTTGCGTTGATGTGTACGTACCTTTGTGAGGCTGTCCGCGTTCCATCAACGCCCTTGTCCGCATGAGTTGCGAGAAAATGCGATGAGTAGCGATTTTCCCCCATGCGTGACCGCGAGGTCTACACCACTTGGGTATCTCTTCCGCAACACCTTCCGCAAATCACGTACGGCCTGCTAAGCAGGGCTTCGGCAAGGTCATCCTGGTCGTCCACGTTCCCGAGGAGCCGTCGCGCATGTCCCGCACCGCAGTTGAGATAGCCACACAGCCGACCTGCTGGCGGCGCGCCGTCGAGTACGCGGCCGACTTCGAAGGCCTTCCCCTGCCTGGTGAGCGCGTTGCGGTCACCGGCTGCGGCACGTCGTGGTTCATGGCGATGGCGTACGCGGCACTGCGCGAGGCGTCGGGGCAGGGCGAGACGGACGCGTTCGCCTCCTCCGAGTTCCCGGCGGGGCGGTCGTACGACCGTGTGGTGGCAATCACGCGCTCGGGCACGACGAGCGAGGTCCTGACCCTCCTCGGCGAACTCCGCGGCAAGGTCCCCACGCTCGCCCTCACCGGCGACCCCAAAACCCCGATCATGGACGCGGCCGACACGGTCGCGGTCCTCGACTGGGCCGACGAGGAATCGGTCGTCCAGACCCGTTTCGCGACGACCGCGCTCGCCTTCCTGCGCGCGGGCCTTGAGCGTACGGGCGCGCTTCCGGCCGGAGTGAAGACGGTCACGGCGGCCGCTGTGGACGCCGAGCTCGCCATCACGGAGCCCCTCCCCGAGGCGGTCACGTCCGCCGAGCAGTGGACGTTCCTCGGCCGCGGCTGGACGTACGGGCTCGCCCAGGAGGCGGGCCTGAAGATGCGCGAGGCGGCGGGGGCGTGGACAGAGTCGTACCCCGCGATGGAGTACCGCCACGGTCCCATCTCGATCACCGGCCCGAACCGGGTGGCCTGGATGTTCGGCACGCTGCCGGAGGGCCTGGCCGGGGACGTCACCGGCGTCGGCGGAACGGTGGTCGCGCACGCCACCGCAGACCCGATGGCGGACCTGATCCGCGCCCAGCGCCTCGCGGTGGTCCTCGCGGAGTCGAAGGGCTACGACCCGGACCACCCGCGCAATCTGTCGCGCAGCGTGATCCTGGGCTAGGGGCCGACGGGGGGGCGGGCCGCACGAGGAGCCGCCCCCCTCCCCCGGGATTCCACGCCGTGCGGGTCCGTCGTGGCTGATCGCGCAGTTCCCCGCGCCCCTAAAAGCCTGCCCCTTAGCCCTTAGCCCTTTGAGCCCCCTAGCCCTCTTGGGCAGCGGGGCCGCCCCCCGGGGGCGGGACGGGTGGGCAAGGGGGCGGCCCCCACGCGGAGCCCCGCCCCCTCCGCGACCGCCCCGCCGCGCCCAGCGACCCTGTGGCCCAGTGGACTAGACCTGTCCGGGGTCGACGCGCGACACTGACCCCGTGAAACACGTCATCGCCCTCGATGTGGGCGGCACCGGAATGAAGGCCGCCCTGGTCGGGACCGACGGCACCCTCCTCCACGAGGCCCGCCGCCCCACCGGCAGGGAGCGCGGCCCCGAAGCAGTCGTCGAGTCGATCCTCGCGTTCGCCGCAGACCTCCGCGCCCACGGCGAAGCACAGTTCGGCGAGAGCGCCTCCGCCGCCGGAGTGGTCGTCCCCGGCAGCGTCGACGCCGCCAACGGCATCGCCGTCTACGCCGCCAACCTCGGCTGGCGCGACGTACCGATGCGCGCCCTCCTCGGCGAGAGGCTCGGCGGCATCCCCATCGCGCTGGGCCACGACGTCCGCACCGGCGGCCTCGCCGAGGGCCGCATCGGTGCCGGCCGCGGCGCCGACCGCTTCCTCTTCGTACCCCTGGGAACCGGTATCGCCGGTGCCATCGGCATCGACGGCACCATCGAGCCCGGCGCGCACGGCTGGGCGGGCGAGATCGGCCACATCGTCGTACGCCCCGGCGGTGTCGCCTGCGGCTGCGGCCAGCGCGGCTGCCTGGAGCGGTACGCGTCCGCCTCCGCGGTCTCCCTCGCCTGGGCGGAGGCGAGCGGCGACCCCGACGCCGACGCAGCCGACTGCGCGAAGGCCGTCGAGAGCGGCGACCCCGAGGCCCTCACCGTCTGGCACGCGGCGATCGACGCGCTCGCCGACGGCCTGGTCACCGCGCTCACCCTCCTCGACCCCCGCATCCTCATCGTGGGTGGCGGTCTTGCCGAGGCCGGGGAAACCTTGTTCGTACCGCTGCGCGCCGCGATCGCGGAACGCGTCACGTTCCAGACGCTGCCGACGATCGTGCCGGCGGTCCTCGGCGACACGGCCGGCTGCCTGGGCGCCGGCTTCCTCGCCTGGGACCTGCTCGCCACCGATGCTCTTGGCAACCCCACCACCCCCACGGAGGTAACCGACTGATGGCCAGCAACAAGGTCCAGGTCCTGTCCGGCGCCAAGGTGGTGCTCCCCACCGGGACCGTCGAGGGCGGCCGGGTCATCGTCGACGGCACGCGTATCTCGGGATCGCTCCCCGATTCCGCTTCCCCCGCCCCCGCCCTCGACCTGTCGGGCCACTGGATCGTCCCGGGCTTCGTCGACATGCACGTGCACGGCGGCGGCGGCGCGTCCTTCACCTCCGGCACCCCGGACGAGGTCCTGCACGCCGTCCGCACGCACCGCGAGCACGGCACGACCACCATGGTCGCCTCCACCGTCACCGAGGAGATGGACGTCCTGGCGTCCCGCGCCGCCCTCCTCGCCGAGCTCGTCCAGCAGGGCGACCTGGCCGGAATCCACTTCGAGGGCCCGTTCATCTCCCCCTGCCGCAAGGGCGCGCACAGCGAGGCCCTGCTGCGCGACCCGGACCCGGCGGACGTACGCAAGCTGATGGACGCGGCGCACGGCACGGCGAAGATGTTCACGCTGGCCACCGAGATGCCCGGCGGCCTCGACTCCGTACGCCTGCTCGCCGAGAACGGCGTGATCGCCGCCATCGGCCACACTGACGCCACGTACGAGCAGACCGTCGAGGCCATCGACGCGGGCGCCACCGTCGCGACCCACCTCTACAACGCGATGCCCACCATCGGCCACCGCACCCCGGGCCCGATCGTCGCGCTCCTTGAGGACGAGCGCGTCACCGTCGAGCTGATCAACGACGGTACGCACCTGCACCCCGCCGCCTTCCGGTTCGCCTACCACCACGCGGGTGCGGCGCGCGTCGCGATGATCACGGACGCGATGGACGCGGCGGGCTTCGGCGACGGGCAGTACCAGCTCGGCCCGCTCGCCGTCGAGGTGAAGGACAGCGTCGCCCGCCTCGTCGAGGGCGGCTCGATCGCGGGCTCGACCCTCACGCTCGACACGGCATTGCGCCGCGCGGTCACCCTCGACGGCCTTCCCGTCGAGGACGCCGTACGGTCCCTCTCGGCCAACCCGGCCCGCCTCCTCGGCGTCGACGACCGAGTCGGTTCCCTGGAACCCGGCAAGGACGCCGACCTCGTCGTCCTGGACGCCGGGTTCGCCGTCAAGGGCGTGATGCGCAAGGGCGAATGGGTAATTTCCCCCAAGTAGGTTGATTTCATACCTACTTGAAGGGAAACGGCTGGCCCGGCCCTCTGGGCCAGCCGCTCTTCTTTTGGCATGATCCCCCTGGCAGACAAGCCAGAAAGCGCTTTCTAAGACACGGGGGTGGATGCGGATCATGACCATGATCCTCACCGTCACGCTGAACACCGCACTCGACCTGACCCACCACGTCCCCCGACTCGTCCCGCACGCCTCGCACCGCGTCACCGGCGTCGCGGAACGCCCCGGCGGCAAGGGCCTCAACGTGGCGCGCGTACTGGCCGCACTGGGCCACGAGACGGTCGTCGCGGGCTTCGCGGGCGGCGCGACGGGCGAGGTCCTGCGGGCGCTCCTCGCCGCCGAATCCTCCGCCGAACGCCCTGTGGACGCACTCGTCCCCATCGCCGGGAACACCCGCCGCACGCTCGCGATCGTCGACGGGTCGACGGGCGACACGACCCAGCTCAACGAACCGGGCCCGACCGTCACCCCCTCCGAGTGGGAGACCTTCCTCCGCTCGTACGAGGAACTCCTCGGCGGCGCGCAGGCGGTGGCCCTCTGCGGAAGCCTCCCGCCGGGCATCCACGTGGGTGCGTACGCGGACCTGGTCCGCCGGGCCCGTACGGCGGGGGTCCCCGTCCTCCTGGACACCAGCGGCGAACCCCTCCTGCGGGGCATCGCGGCCCGCCCCGACGTGGTCAAGCCCAACGCCGACGAACTCTTCCAGCTGACCGGCTCCCGGGACCCTGCCACGGCCTCCGCGGACGCCCGCCGCAAAGGCGCACGCGCGGTGGTCGCCTCGCTGGGCCCGGACGGGATCCTCGCCACGACGGACGAGGGCTCGTGGCAGGCCACGCCCCCCACGCTCATCCGGGGAAACCCCACGGGTGCGGGCGACTCGGCGGTGGCGGGCCTGCTGTCCGGCCTGGTCACGGGCCTTCCGTGGCCCGATCGCCTCGCGGTGGCGGTGGCCCTGTCGGCGGCGACGGTCGCCGCACCGGCGGCGGGGGAATTCGACCGGGCGACGTACGAGTCCCTACTTCCCCAGGTCAAGGTCACCTCGCTCGTGAGGGGCATCGCGCGGCGGTGAGTCTGCGGTGAATCTTCGTGCGGGTACGTCGTGGCTGATCGCGCCCACGCGGCGGAGCCGCCCATCAACGCAGCCCCGCGCCCCTAACTGCCTGCCCCTCAGCCCGCTTGGGCACGCCGCTCAACCGCCGCCTCCTTGCCCACCCGTCAGCGCCAGTGCCAGAACAGGGAGCCCCACATGCCACTAGTCCCCACCGGTGACCTCGTCTCCTCCGCCGCCTCCGCAGGTCACGGCCTCGCCGCCTTCAACGTCATCACCCTCGAACACGCCGAAGCAATCGCCACCGGCGCCGAGCAGGCCGGCTCTCCCGCCGTCCTCCAGATCTCCGAGAACGCCGTCAAGTTCCACGGCGGCAACCTCCTCGCCCTCGCCGCCGCAGCCGCCGCCGTCGCCCGCACCTCCTCCGCACCCCTCTCCCTCCACCTCGACCACGTCGTCTCTGTAGACCTGCTGCACGCCGCCCACGAGGCAGGCTTCAGCTCAGCGATGTTCGACGCGTCGAAGCTCAGCTACGACGACAACGTCAAGGCAACCGCCGAAGCCGTCCGCTGGGGCCACGAGCGCGGCATCTGGATCGAGGCCGAACTCGGCAAGGTCGGCGGCAAGGACGGCGAAGCCCCGCTCGACGCACACGCCCCGGGTGTAAGGACCGACCCCCAGGAGGCCGCCGCTTACGTCGCGGCCACCGGCGTCGACGCCCTCGCCGTCGCGGTCGGCTCCTCGCACGCCATGACGGAACGCACCGCCGCCCTCGACCACACCCTGATCGCCCACCTCAAAGAGGCGGTCCCGGTCCCCCTGGTCCTGCACGGCTCCTCGGGCGTCCCCGACGAAGAGATCCGCCGAGCCGTCGCCTCCGGCATGGTCAAGATCAACGTCGGCACGGCCCTCAACACGGCCTTCACCGGCGCCGTACGCGCCTACCTGGACGCCAACCCCTCCACCGTCGACCCCCGCAAGTACCTCGCCCCGGGCCGCGACGCGATGGCGGCGACGGTGGCGCACTTCCTGACGACGATCGGCTGACGCCCGGCTGTCCCTGTACACGAGTGGGCCCCGCCGGAAGACGACCGGCGGGGCCCACTCGTGTACGTACCGACGCTACGAGCCCTTGTGGCCTGCGACCAGCGACACCTGGTCCAGGTTGGCCTCGCAGCCCTGCGGGCACGAGATCACGAAGGTGTTGTCACCCGCCTTGAGATTCACGTAGGAGTAGGTGTTCTTCCACCCCTTCTCCCAGTCGCCCGCCGGAGTGTTGCCGTAGTTCTTCATGTTCACGCCAGTGCCGTGCGGCTTGCCGTTGACCGTCAGCTCGGCCTTGGCGTCCTTGCCCGGCACGCCGTAGTCGACGGACAGCGTGTACTTGCCCGCCTCGGGCACCTTGACGTTCCAGGTCGCGGAGGACCCTGGCGTACTCAGCGGGACGTACGTGCCCGTCGCCGACTTCCCTCCAGGGATCCCCTTGGTCGCGCTCAGCCCCGGCGACAGCACCAACAGCCCCGCATCCGACTTCGGCAGCGCCGCCGGCGGCTTCTCGCCCTCCGTCGGTTCCTCCGTCGGCTTCGGCGGCTGGGTCTGGCCCTGGCCGGACGTCGCGCCGGACGCCTGGTCGTTCGGCTCGTCCTGCTTGCCGAAGTACAGCGCCGCACCGATGCCGATCACCACTGCCGCAACCACCGCGATCGCGCCGATCAGCAGACCGCGCGTGTTCGGACCGCGCCCGCGGCCGCCGCCATGCCCCTGATCGCCGGGGTGGGG
This sequence comes from Streptomyces sp. NPDC048442, assembly GCF_040651475.1. Lineage (NCBI taxonomy): Bacteria > Bacillati > Actinomycetota > Actinomycetes > Kitasatosporales > Streptomycetaceae > Streptomyces > Streptomyces sp. NPDC048442. The sequence continues at coordinate 149,518 of NZ_JBEZKB010000019.1, read as the reverse complement.
GGCCGGGCGCGCGGGGGCACCACCGGGCTGCGTCTCCGGCGCCGCGTAGTGGGCGTTGGGCTGCCCGTACGGCTGCTGGCCCTGCCCCTGCTGCTGCGGGAACGGCTGGGTGGCCTGCGCCTGCTGCTGCCCGTACTGCTGGCCCTGGCCCTGCGTCTGCCCGTACTGCCGCTCGCCGACCGCCCGCACCTGGTTGTACGACGTCCTGGGGACCCCGCGCTGCGAGGTCGGACCCGGGTAGCCGTAGCCGCCGCCCGAGCTCGGCGGCTGAGCGCCCGCCGCGCGACCGTCCTCATAGAGGTAGCCGAACGGGTCGTCGTCCTCGGGCGTGCTCGTGCCGTTGTTCCCGGCCGTCATCCCTTGTCACTCCTCACCATGTTCGCCAGCGTCGCCGACCGGGCGAGCCTACCGTGTAAGGCCAAAGCCCCCTCGGGACGATGACCCCAGCACACTCATGGGGGGATTAACCGGCCCGCCTGTGCACCTTCGACCTGGACCGCTTCTCGATGTACATGCGCTGGTCGGCGGACTGCAGCACCTCGTCGACCGTCATCCCGCACTCGGCCCAGCCGATGCCGAAGCTCGCCCCGACCCGTACCGCACGGCCGTCGACGCGGATGGGAGGGATGATCGCGTTACGGAGCCGGACGGCGAGGTCCGCCGCGTCGGCGCTGCCCAGGCCGTCCGCGAGGACCACGAACTCGTCGCCGCCGAGCCGCGCGACAGTGTCGCCGTCCCGGACACAAGTGGTCAGACGTCGTGCGACCTCGATCAGAACCGCATCACCGGCCTGGTGGCCGAAGCGGTCATTGATGGACTTGAAACCGTCGAGGTCGCAGAAGAGGACAGCGAGCCCCTTCGTTCCGTCGTCCTCCGCGCCCTCTTGAGGCGCGATCGTGTGCACGTGGTGGTCGTAGAAGCCGGGGTCGCCCTCGCCCATCGGATCCCCGAAGAAGCCCTCGTCGTACGTCACGCCCTCGTCGTACGCCCCGTCGTAGGCGGCGTCCAGCGCCTCCACGGCCGTCGCGCGCACCGCGTGCGGGCGGCGGCACAGCCGGGCGCTCAGCCGGGCCCGCAGCTCGGCGCTGTTGGGCAGGCCGGTGAGGGAGTCGTGGGACGCGCGGTGCGCGAGGTGGAGCTCGTGGCGCTTGCGCTCCTCGATGTCCTCGACGTGGGTGAGGAGGAAGCGGGGGCCGTCGGCGGTGTCGGCGACGACGGAGTTGCGGAGGTTGACCCAGACGAAGCTGCCGTCGCGGCGCTGCAGGCGGAGCTCGGCCCGGCCGCCCTCCGCCGACGTACGGAGCAGGGTGCCGACGTCCTCGTGGTGGACGAGGTCGGCGAAGGAGTAGCGGCGCATCGCGGAGGCGGGGCGGCCCAGCAGGCGACAGAGGGCGTCGTTGGTGCGCAGCAGCCGGCCGTGCTGTTCGCCGCCCATCTCGGCGATGGCCATGCCGCTCGGTGCGTACTCGAAGGCCTGCCGGAAGGACTCCTCGCTGGCGCGCAGGGCCTGCTGCTCGCGCTCCAGGCGGACCAGGGCGCGCTGCATGTTGGAGCGGAGGCGGGCGTTGATGAGGGCGATGGAGGACTGCGAGGCGTACATCGTGAGCGCCTCCTGCCCCCATGCGCCGGGGCGGCGGCCGCCGCGCGGGCGGTCCACCGAGATCACGCCGATCAGCTCGCCGTCGCCGCCGGACGCGTACATCGGCGCGTACAGCCGGTCGCTCGGGTGCCACTCGTCGGCGAAGCGCGGTTCGGGCCCCTCCGTGTGCCACTGCGGTACGTCGTCCTCCATCAGCACCCAGCCCTCGGTGTGCGGAATGAAGTGGAGGTCGCCCCAGCGCTCGCCCATGGACAGGCGGCGTTCCCAGGAGGAGCGGGAGCCGACGCGGCCGGCGATGAGGGCTTCGGCGGCGGTGTTGCCGGCGAAGGCGGCGACGACCAGGTCCCCGTCCGGGCGGACCAGGTTCACACAGGCGAGTTCGTATCCGAGACCGGCGACGATGCCGTCGGCGACGGCCTGCACGGTGTCCGACAGACTGCGTGCGGTGTTGAGGTCAGCGACTACCCGGTGCAGTTGACGCAGGGTCGCAAGGCGGACGTACGGCTCCGACTCGGCCTCCATGACCCGCTCCCCGAGACCTCGACAGCAACGACAGCAACTCCAGGCTTCTCATCGTCCGATTGCCACCGCCACTGAATCACAGCGCGCTGCTCTCCCGGTACACAGGGTCAACAAATACTTCCGTCTGTGACTCAAGTCACAAGTGCGTACCGGAAGTTGTTGATTCCGATGTGGGAGCGCTCCCGTGCTGCTCATGGCCTCGCGTGGCCGAAAACGGGCGGTGAACGGAGGCCGGGACTGGGGTTGCGGCGAGGGGTCCTAGGTCCCGTCTGGTCCCTATGCCCGATGTGCCGGGGTCATGTTCCCTTCTAGCGTTGATCATGTGTTCCAGACGACTGAAGCCACCCCGCAAAGCACCCTTCCGCAATCTCGCTCGGCCGTGATCCCCCATCCTGAGGGGGTGAGCGATGACGAGTTCCGTGCCGCGATGGCCCGTCTGACGGCGGGAGTGACTCTGGTGACGGCCCATGACGCGGACGGCGGGCCGCGCGGCGAGGACGTCGGGATGACGGCGACGGCCTTCATGTCGGTGTCGCTGGACCCGCCCCTGGTGATGGTCTCGGTCCGCAACGGCTCCCGCATGGACGACCTGCTGGCGGAACAGCCCCTGTGGGCGGTCTCCCTCCTCTCCGAGAACCAGCGGCACATCGCGGGCCGCTTCGCGATGAAGGGCCGCCTGAGCGACCGCCTCCTCTTTGAGGACATCGCGTGGAAGCGGGGAGAGGTGTCGGGTGCGCCCCTGGTGGGCGGCGCACTCGCGGTCGTCGAATGCCGCACCGAACAGCGGGTCGAAGCGGGGGACCACACGCTGGTCATCGGCCGCGTACTGGCGGTCGACCTGCCGAGCACGGACGGTGGGCCCCTGACCTACTTCCGCGGCAAATACCGCCACCTGAGCTGACCCCTGCCCCCTTGCGCAGCGCGGCCGCCCGCCCCTTGCCCCCTGCCCCCTAGCCCCGAGCCTCCTTGGGCAGCGGGACCGCCCAGCACTCAGTCCCAGTGCTTGCCCGACCGCCCACCCTTCGTCTGACTGCGCTGCTTCTTCTCCCGCAGCCGCCGCTCATTGATCCCGCGCGGGATCTTCGTCGCCCGCCGCGGCCGGGGCGGCGGCGCGCTCGCCTCCGCGAGCAGCGCGGCGAGCCGTACGGCCGCCGTCTCACGATTCCGCCACTGCGACCGGTGCTCGGACGCGTGGACGGACACGACGCCGTCGACCAGCCTCCCGGCCAGCCGTTCCAGCGCGCGCTCCTTCCACACCTCCGGCAGCGCATCGGTCTTGGCGAGGTCGAAGCGCAGCTCCACCCGCGTGTCCGAGGTGTTGACGTGCTGTCCACCCGGACCCGACGACCTGGAGAAACGCCACATGAGCTCGGCCTCCGGGAGGGAGACGGAGCCGCGGATGATGTAGGGCCCGGACATGTGTCCATAGTCCCTGCTCGGACACCACTGCGTCACACCGTTTTCGCGGCCGACTGCCCGTCACACGGACGGACACGGACGTACCTCGCCAGGCGTACACGGCCGGGGCCGGCCCTGCGCAGCATCCCCCGCAGGGCCTCGGCACCGACGCATCGGCAAAGAAAGTAAAGAGAACCGCCCGAACCTGGAACTTCCTGAGACCCTGACCGCGTTAGATGGGGTGACGGTAGCTTCGGCACTTGTAACCGAAGCCCGCACACCACGATGAAAGGGACATCCCATGGCAGTAAGCCTCAGCAAGGGTGGCAATGTTTCGCTCTCCAAGGAGGCCCCGGGCCTGACCGCCGTCACGGTCGGCCTCGGTTGGGACGTCCGCACGACCACGGGCACGGAGTTCGACCTCGACGCGTCCGCCATCGCGGTGAATCCCGCAGGCAAGGTCTACTCGGACGGCCACTTCGTCTTCTTCAACAACAAGGCGACGCCGGACCAGACCATCGTTCACACCGGCGACAACCGCAGCGGTGAGGGCGAGGGCGACGACGAGCAGATCAACGTCAACCTGGCCGGCCTGCCCGCCGACGTCGAAAAGATTGTCTTCCCGGTCTCGATCTACGACGCGGAATCCCGCTCGCAGAACTTCGGCCAGGTCCGCAACGCCTTCATCCGCATCATCAACCAGGCCGGCGGCGCCGAGATCGCCCGCTACGACCTGAGCGAGGACGCCGCCACCGAGACCGCGATGGTCTTCGGCGAGCTGTACCGCAACGGTGCGGAGTGGAAGTTCCGCGCGGTCGGCCAGGGCTACGCCTCGGGCCTGACCGGCATCGCCCAGGACTTCGGCGTCAACGTCTGACACGTCTGACGTACGAGTACGGCTACGCCCCCGAGGGCCCCGGCCACCGCACCAGCTCAACGCGGCGACCGGGGCCCTCGCGGCTTGCGGATCTCGTACCGGATGCGGTCGGCCTTGCCGCGTACGACGTCGGCGGGCAGCCCGCTCTCCGGACGCTCGTACGGAACGCTCCGGCAGGGCGCGCAGAGCCCACCGGGCAGCGCGTCCGCCGCCCCCGGTACCCCGCACCCGGTGCACTCCATGGTGATCAACCCCTGTACGGGGCCGGGAAGTTCGGGCGGCAGCTGGTCGATCAGCCGCTGCTGTACGAAGCGGAAGGGGTGGCGGACGGGGGTGGGCAGGCAGAAGGTCACGTTCCACACGAACTGCGACTCGCTCATGCCGCGCTTGAACCACTCCCCCGCGAGGGGTGCGAGCGCCTCGCACGAGGCGGCGGAGAGCGGCAGCTGGGGCTCGGTGCGGGCGATCCGGGCCAGAGCCCGGTACCCGCGCCGCTCGGCCTCCCCCGGCTCGTCCACCGCCGACTGTTCCTTCCCGCTCTCGGGTACGTCGCCGACGAGCATGGCCCGCCACCAGGGTTCGGGCCTGGCGGTCCGCGAGAAGTAGGTCCGGGTGACGTGGCGGAACCCTTCGCGCTCGATCCAGAGCTCCTCACGGAAGCGGCGCAGGTGCCCGGTCGCGGAGAGGTAGTTGAGGGCGGAGCCGATGGCCGTCTGTCCGTAGCCCTCGATCTCCCGGGCCAGCGTCTTGATGCTGATGTCGGAGCCGTCGGGGAGGAGGTCGATGTACCGGGCGATGGCCGCTTCACGCCTGGGCAGGTGTGCGAAGGTCTGGGCGTTGAACGGAAGTTGATCGGTCGCGGACTTCTTCCCGTACCCGGGCTTTGCCATCGGGTGGGCGGGCGCGTGCAGGGCACGACTAAGCTGCGCAACAGCCATGGGGATCGACTCCTTGAAAGTCAGGATCTCGGTGGTCAGACCCCTGTGTGGTGCTGCTAACACCGCATGGGGGTCGTCTGTTGTGACGCACGGTACACGCTCGCAACGCATGGTCGCGACCCGATCACAAAAAGTCATCTCACGGGCAGTGTGGGCGAGTTGGCGCCTCACGCGCACGTTCGCACCCGCGAAAAGGGTGGGTGGCGGGGACCAGCCCCACCATCCATTCCTAGCAAAAGCGTCTCGACGATCGAGGCCCGAGTCTCAAGCGCCACGACCACACCTCCGTGACCATTTTCCGTACACACGTGCACTATTGACGGCACCTCACCTGCGAGCGAAGGTCATGCAGCCAGTCGTAATCCACTAGGTGTGGGAGATCGTCATGGAGCTGCGTTTCATCGGAATTGACCCCAATACCGGGGGCGAGGGATCGCCAACGGTCTGGGTGGAGGAGGAATCAGCGGACCTGGTCGTTCAGGGCGAGACGGCCGACGAGTTGCTGAACGCGCTGACCGGTGGGACGGAGTGGGTGCCCGGGCATGCGCTCGGCGTACCCGCGCATGAGACGGTGGTCCGCATTCCGGCCCGCATGGTGCCGATCCTGAGGAGGGCGTGCGATGCCGCAGAACGACGTGCCGAAGAGCTTCGCTGAGCTGCTGGCCGACACCCGTCACAGCGCCATGCATCTGGAAATGCGCGATGTCTACGGCGTGGGCGACGAGGCCGAGGACTTCGAGCGCTTCAAGCGCACCGGAGAGGCAAACACAGATCCGAACCTGTCGTTCTGGCCGCACTGGGCACCACTGGTGACCGACGCGATCTCACGAGGCGTGGTGATGCGCCGAGCCCGGATAGTTTCCGAACCGGTCACGGACTACATCCGCTATGAGCACGCCATCACGCCGTTGAACCTCCAGGCCGGCGAACTGGTCCGGTGGCTGCCACGCCACCAGGCCTCGGACATCGCACTGCCGGGCAACGACTTCTGGGTCCTCGACGACCGGCTGGTCCAGTTCAACATCTTTACCGGTGCGGGTGACTGGGCTGAGCCCGGCAAGCAGTTCACGGAGGACCCGGCAGTCGTCAAGCTGTGCGCCACCGCCTTCGAGACTGTTTGGGAACGGGCTGTCCCTCACGAGGAGTTCACCGTCTAAACCTGTGGATACGGACCAGCCAGCACCATGACACGCCCCTCCCCGTCGTCCAGCGCCCAAGCTGCCCGCAAAGCCCTTGCCAACCGGCTTCAGGACATCCGCAAGGATGCCGGACTCAACGGCCGGGAACTCTCGGCCCGGTGCGGGTGGCACCCGGCGAAGACCACCCGCATCCAGGCCGCCACGGCCGCTCCGTCCGAAGCGGACATCCGGGCATGGTGCGCAGCGTGCGGCGCCGAGGACCAGGTACCGGACCTGATCGCCTCTGCCCGCGCGGTGGAGTCCATGTACGTCGAGTGGCGACGAGTGCACCGGCACGGGATGCGCAAGGTCCAAGAAGAAGTCCTCGAACGGAACGTGGGTGCCCGCGTCTGCCGCGCCTACGTCTCCAACGTCGTACCCGGCTTCCTCCAGACTGAGGCGTATGCGACCGCCCTGCTGAAGTCCATCACGCAGTTCCAGGGCACCCCCGACGATGTGTCCGTGGCCGTCGCCTCGCGGATGGAACGAGGTCGCTTGCTGCGAGAGGGAAACCACCGCTTCGCCGTACTGATCGAGGAGTGGGTACTGCGCTCCCGCCGGTTCGCCGACGCCGAGACCATGGCCGCACAGTTGGAACACCTGCTCACAGTGATGCCGTTCCCCTCCGTCTCGCTCGGAGTCATCCCCGCCTCGGCCCCCTGCGCCGTCTGGCCGCTTGAGGCGTTCTATCTCTACGACGACCGGCAGGTCCTGGTAGAGACCCTGACAGCCGAAATCAAGGTCACGCAGCCACGGGAAGTCGCCGACTATGCAAGGGCGTTCACCGAATTGTCTCAATCGGCGGTCTACGGAGCCCAGGCCCGGAACCTCATCGTCTCGGCCCTCACCACTCCCGGGTGAATCTGCGCAATTTTCCGCAACTCATTGGATGCCGAACTCCCGTCATCTCTAACGTCATTCGCATGGCAACCCCACACGCGGCACGCCGCAACATCACCCGCACCGCCCTCGACGAAGCGCAGCACGCCGTCGACGTCCTCCGCCGGTCCCTCGCCGACGCGCAGGTCACGCTCCCCTCACTCCAGGTCGACCTCCCCGGCGCGACATCCGGTCACCCGATGGTCGACCTCGGCAGGCTCCGCGCCGACGAAGCGGTCCGCCTCGCCCAGGCCCTCCGCCACGGAGGTGTTTCAGCGTGAGCGAGGGACACAGCGACACCGAGGACGACAAAGTTCCAGGGCAGCCCTGGGCGCCGCCTCCGCCACCTCCCCCGGACGGCGAAATGCCGCCCGGTGACGGGACGCACCGGAAGTGAACGGCCGGGACGAGAGCATGGGGCGTGCCGGTGAGGAGCTGGTGCGGGCGCTCGTCGCGGGCGGGGAGCTCGTGCCGGAGTGGGAGGAAGCGTTCCGGAGAGCGCCGAGGGGGGCGTTCGTGCCTGAGCTGGTCTGGGCCTACGACATGGGGTCCGGGCGCAGCGTGGGCGTATCACGGCGGCAGGACCCCGAGGGGTGGGAGCGGGCCGTGTACACGAACGTACCGCTGGTGACGCAGTGGGACGACGGCGCGCGGGAGGAGCCCGGGCCCGGCTCGGTGGCGACCAGTTCGGCGAGCATGCCGTCCGTGGTGGCGGGGATGCTGCGGGATCTGGACGTACGGGACGGGGCGCGGGTTCTGGAGGTGGGAACCGGGACCGGGTGGAACGCCGGGCTGCTCGCACACCGGCTCGGGGACCGGAACGTGGTCAGTGTGGAGGTGGACGCGGACGTTGCGGGGCGGGCGCGGGAGGCCTTGGGGCGGGCGAATCTCGCGCCGCAGGTCGTGCACGGGGACGGGGTTCAGGGGTGCGCCGACCGGGCCCCGTACGACCGGGTGATCGTCACCGCAGGAGTGCGGGAGGTGCCGGGCGCGTGGCTCGCGCAGACCCGGCCGGGCGGGATCGTACTCGCGCCCTGGGGGACGTACTACAGCGATCAGGACGCGCTGGTGCGGCTGCGGGTGGCGGAGGACGGGAGCGCTTCGGGGCCGTTCCTGCGGATGGTGGAGTTCATGAAGCTGCGCGAGCAGCGCTTGGACTGGGGGCGGTTCCGGGAGTACGTGACCGACTTCCCCGAGGGGTCCCAACAGAGCGGTACCGACGTGGAGTTGGCTGAGCTGGGAGGACGCTACGAGAGTGTGCGGTTTGTGCTCGGGCTGTGCGTGCCGGACTGTGCGCACGTCGTCAATGCCGGGGCGGGCAGGCCGGGCGGGGCTGGTGACCGGGCGTGGTTCTTCGACCTGCGGAGTACGTCGTGGGCCGCTGTGGAGTGGCCGGGCGGCGTGGTCCGGCAGTACGGTCCGCGGCGGCTGTGGGACGAGGTCGAGGGTGCGTTGACGTGGTGGCACGAGCGGGGGCGGCCGGGAGTGGAGAGGTTCGGGCTGACGGTAGGTACTGACGGAAACGGCCAACGGGTGTGGTGGGACGAGCCGGGGCACACCGTGCCCCCTGATCAAGGAGGCATGTGAGGATGCAGAACAGCGACGGGCCGATCAGCTTTGACGAACTGCTCGACTCCGCGCGGGAGTCGGCGTTCCACCTGGAGATGCGTGACTCCTACGGCGTCACGGACGAGGCCGGTGACTTCGCCCGGTGGCAGCGCACCGGCGAGCGCGACAACGACCCCGCTTCGGCGTACTGGTCCCCGTGGGTGGCCCTCATCCGGCGCACCGTGGCGCGGGGCGTGCTGGTGCGCCGCGCGCGGATCGTGTCCGAGCCGGTGAGCACGTACATCCGCTACGAACACGGCGGGACGTCGGTCAACCTCAAAGCGGGCGAGGACGTCCGGTGGCTGCCGAGGCGACGGGCCTCGGGGATCACCCTGTCCGGCAACGACTTCTGGCTCTTCGACGAGCGGGTGGTCCGGTTCAACCACTTCACCGGTGAGGGGGGATGGGCCTCCCGGGAGGACACCGACGACCCCGCCGTGGCCGAGCTGTGCACCGCAGCATTCGCCACTGTCTGGGAGCGCGGCATTCCGCACAGCAGGTACACCGTCTGATCACACCGGCCACACTCGCCACAGCCGCCACATCAGCCGCCGGGATCCCCGCTTCACGCAGTTTCCGTGCACGTACCACCGGTAACCACAACTCACCTCCCTCACACACCCGTTGACCGAATATCGGGCAGACTCCACCACAAATGGACTCTCAACGGACGCCGTACTGGCAAGAGAAGGTCAAAAACTTGTGAGGCAATTGTTGGCACTGCGTCAACTCTTGTCTTTTGGTGTCACTCTCACATCGCTCAACCTCTTACCCCCCACGGAACGAGTGATGGAGAGCGTATGAACCCCCACAAGAGCTCTGCCCGTATGTCGAAGAACACCAAGCGGGCCGCCGCGCTCGCCGCAGCCGCCGCCATGGTGGTTGTCGGAGTCCAGGCCGGCAGTGCGACCGCCGCGCCCGAGAAGGCGCAGGCCTCCTCCGCGTCCGCCGCCACCCTGCGGGTGGGCGCCATCAAGTCCGCCCAGGTCAACGCCGATTCGACGGCCAGAAGCCTGGGTCTCGGCGGCGCCGAGAAGCTCGTGGCGCGCGATGTCATCAAGGACGCCGACGGCACGGTCCACACCCGTTACGAGCGTACGTACGCCGGTCTGCCCGTCCTCGGCGGCGACCTCATCACGCACGTCGCCAAGACCGGCAAGCTGAAGTCCGTCGACAAGGCGACCGACGCGAAGATAGCCGTGGCGTCGACGACGCCGAAGCTCAAGTCGGCCGCGGGCGCCCGCAAGGTGATCTTCGCCGTCAGCGGCAAGCCCGTGCTCGCCTTCGAGACCGTGAAGAGCAGCGTCAAGAAGGACGGCACGCCCAGCCGGGTGCACACCGTCACCGACGCCACCACCGGCAAGCAGCTCTACTCGTACGACGAGATCGACGACGGCATCAAGGGCGGCAAGGCCCCGAAGGCCCCCGCCAAGGGCGGCTCGGGCGCAGGGCTGGAGGCCGGCAGCGGCGCCAGCATGTACAGCGGCGCGGTTCCGCTGACCAGCACCAAGGGCGCCTCCGGCTTCGACCTGACCGACGGCGAGCGCGGCGGTCACAAGACGTACGACCTGAAGGGTGGCCAGAACGGCACCGGCACGCTCTTCACCGACGCCGACGACAAGTGGGGCAACGGCAAGGCCGACGACCCGCAGACCGCCGCCGTCGACGCCGCCTACGGCGCCGCGATGACCTGGGACTTCTACAAGAACGAGCTCGGGCGCAACGGCATCGCCGGCGACGGCAAGGCCGCCTACTCCCGCGTCCACTACGGCAAGGCGTACGTCAACGCCTTCTGGGACGACGGCTGCTTCTGCATGACGTACGGCGACGGCATCGGCAACACGCACCCGCTGACCGCCATCGACGTCGCCGGCCACGAGATGAGCCACGGCCTCACCGCCGCGACCGCCAACCTGGAGTACGCGGGCGAGTCCGGCGGCCTCAACGAGGCGACCTCCGACATCTTCGGCACCTCCGTCGAGTTCTTCGCGAAGAACGCCACGGACGTCGGCGACTACCTCATCGGCGAGAAGATCGACATCAACGGCGACGGCACCCCGCTGCGCTACATGGACAAGCCCAGCAAGGACGGCCAGTCGCTCGACTACTGGGACGCCAACGCCGGTGACGTCGACGTGCACTACTCGTCGGGCATCGCCAACCACTTCTTCTACCTGCTGGCCGAGGGCAGCGGCGCGAAGGAGATCAACGGCGTGAAGTACGACTCGCCGACCAAGGACGGCTCGAAGGTCACCGGCATCGGCCAGCAGAAGGCCTACAAGATCTGGTACAAGGCCCTCTCGACCTACATGACGTCGACGACCGACTACAAGGCCGCCCGCGAGGCGACCCTGAAGGCGGCCACCGACCTGCACGGCGCGGACAGCGCCGAGGCGAAGGCCGTGGCCGCCGCCTGGGCCGGGGTCAACGTCAAGTAACGCCTATTGATTGGGAGTTGTCGGCTTCTCGCCTCCGAAGAGCCAGACGTCCCAGACCGCCGACAGATCCTTGTGCGTCTTCTCCTCGACGTACTTGGTGAAGTCGGCGGTCGACGCGTTTCTGCCCCGGTACGCGGCGGGCCAGCCTTCGAGGATCTCGTAGAAGGCGTCGTCGCCGACGGCCTGCCGGACCTTGTGGAGGACCATGGCGCCGCCTTCGTAGACGGGCGCGCCGGAGATGCTCGCAGGGTTGGGCGGAGTGGCGGGCGGGAACTGCCAGTTGAGGTCCTGCTTGAACGCCTCCTCGAACGCCTCCTGGGCGGTGTCGCCGCCCTCGTCCTCGTCCCACATCCACTCCGCGTACGTCGCGAAGCCCTCGTTCAGCCACATGTCGCGCCAGTTCTTCGGCGAGACGGAGTTGCCGAACCACTGGTGGGCGATCTCGTGCAGCTGTGCGTCCGCGAGGGAGCTCGCGTTGCCGGTGACGCCCGCGTAGACCGGCTTGGCCTGCGATTCGAGCGCGTACCTGACGTCCTCCGGACCGCGGGTGACGACCGAGCCGATCGAGTCGAAGGGGTACGGGCCGAAGTAGGTGACGGCCCAGTCCATCAACTCCGGGATCTGCTTGCGGAGTTGAAGGCTCTGCGCGTCGACGGACTCCTCCGCGGCGGCGTACACCGGGACCGTCCGCTTCGGCGTCTCGCCGTCCGCCTCGAACTCGGCGGTCGCCTTCCCCTCCCACACCTTGAACCTGCCGATCGACACCATCGCCAGATAGCTCGCCATCGGCTCCCGCATCTGCCACTCGAAGGTCTTGCGACCGGACTTCACGACCGGGGGGTTCTTCAACTCGCCGTTGGAGATGGCGGTTTGGCCCTCGGGGACGGTGACCTTGATGTCGTACGTCGCCTTGTCGGAGGGGTGGTTGTTGCCCGGGAACCACGCCATCGACCCGGCGGGCTGGCCGACCGCGATCGACAGCTTCCCGTCCTTGGACCGCAGCCAGCCCTCCCGGGCGCCGTCGACGTCCTTGACCACGGGCGGCCGGCCGGAGTAGCGCACGACGGTCGTGAACGTCTCCCCCTCCCGCAGGTCCCGCTTCGGCCGCAGCGTCAGCTCGGTGCCCGCCTGGCTCGCGGCGGCCTTCTCGCCCTCCACCGTCGCGCTGTCGACCTTGAGCTTGGACAGGTCGAGGTTGAACGCGCTCAGGTTCTGCGTCGCCCTCGCCGTGATCTCCGCCGTGCCCTTGAGGCGGTGGGCGGCCGGGTCGTAGTCCAGGTCGAGGGAGTAGTGGGAGACGTCGTAGCCGCCGTTGCCCAGCTTGGGGAAGAGCGGGTCGCGCAGACCGTGCGCGCCAGGGGTGCCCTCGCCGTTGTCGCCACCGGGACCGTCGGATGTACAGCCGGACGCGGCGACCGCGAGGAGGAGTGCGGACGTGGCGGAAAGCGCGAGGCGGGGAGCGCGGAGAGTGCGGGTACGGCGAGAAGGCATCCGGCGATCCTACGCGGCGGGCCCGACGGGGCCTGGGCCCTGCCGCGCGAGTGACCGGAAACCAACAGCCCGCCGTATCCCACAGCCCGGCGTATCCAACAGCCCGCCGTATCCCCGGCCCGCCGAATCCCACAGCCCGCCGTATCCCCGGCCCGCCGAATCCCACAGCCCGCCGTATCCCCGGCCCGCCGAATCCCACAGCCCGCCGTACTCCCGGCCCGTGCGCACCCCTCAGCCCAGCACCGCCACCCCCAGCGGACGTACCCCCGCCGCCACCTTCCGCGACGCACCGCTCTCCAGGTCGACGACCGTGATGCCGTCCCACGAGCCCTCGCGGGTGAAGCCCCCTGTGACGTACGCCGTGCGGCTGTCGCGGGAGACGGCGACGTTCTCGTGCGCCCCGTCGAGCGGAACGACACGTTCCTTTCCGTCGGGCGTACGGAGGGTGAGCGAGGCCTCCTCGTCGTCGCCGCCGATCGGTCCCGTACCGACGACGAGGAGGGTGCCGTCGGGCGCGAGCGTGGTGCCGTGCTGGTGGGTGTTGGCGGTCATCGGCTCGACGGTGACGCGGCCGGTGCGCGGGTCGAGCACCGCGAGGCGCTCGCCCTCGAAGGGGAGCAGGAGCTTGCCGTCGGCGGGGCGGACGGCGGCGTAGTGCGGCTTGAGCCAGGAGCCGAGGCCGCCCTCCGTACCGTACGGTGCGACTTCGAGGCGGCGGGCGCGGAGCGTGTCGGCGCGTACGGCGGTGACGTCGTACGAGTCGTGGCCGGTCGCGTACACCTCGCTCCCGTCGGCGGACACATCCACGTCGAAGGGCCTTCGGCCGACCGCGACGGTGTCCACGACCTTCCGCGATCCGGTGTCGATCACCTCCAACACCCCTTTCTCGTCAGGGACGTTGACGCCCACGTAGGCCCGGCTGCCGTCCGGCGACAGGGCGATGCCCATGCCGCCCGCGCGGTACTCGCCCATCGTCGCGGGCCCGTCGGCCTTCGTCGCGTACGCAATCCGCCCGAGGCTCGTACGGGTCTTGGTGTCGACCACGGCGACCCCCTCGGCGGTCGCGACCCACGCCCGGCCGTCCGTACCCACGGCGAGACCGTACGGAGCGGTGCCGACCCGCACGGAGCCGAGGGGTCCGCGCGCCGGGTCGACGAAGGTGACGGTGTCGGCGTCGAAGTCGGCGACGAGGAGGGTGCCGGCGGGGGTGACGGCGGAGGCGGGAGTGGGCGCGGTGGGGGTGACGGTGGCGGTACGGGGCCGGTCGGGGGCATTCTCGCCGGCCCCGGCACAGCCGGTGGCCAGCAGGCCGACGGCCACGGCGGAGAGGAGGACGCGGCGTACGCGGGATCTCTGCGGGGTCCGCTTCACTTCGCCTCCCGCAGCAGTGCCGCGATGCGGTCGAAGCCGCGCCGTACCGCATGTTCGAGCGCGGTCGTCCCGTCCCCGTCCGGCAGGTCGGGGGTGGCACCGGCGGCCAGCAGGATCTCCACGATCTCCTGGTGCGGACGCCCGCCGTCACCGAGGATCACCGCCTCCAACAAGGCGGTCCAGCCAAGCCTGTTGACGTGGTCGACGTCCATGCCGGTCTCGGCCAGCACCGCCCGTACGTACTCGACGTGACCGCGCTCGCTCGCCGGGATGACGGACACTCCGCCGAAGCGGTTGCGCAGCGTCAGGTCGGGACCGGCGGGCAGCAGGGTCCGCATCATCGCGACGCTGCCCGTCACTCCGGTCACGAGCCAGGCGCTGTCCTCGCGCACGTCCTGTGCGTCCGGGTCGGCCCCGGCCTCGACCAGCAGCCGGGCGGCCTCCACATGACTCCCGAGCGAGGCGAGCAGCAGCGGAGTGCGCAGCTCCTCGTCACGGGCGGTGACCCGGGCCCCCTCCCCGAGGGCGGCACGGACACCGGCGGCATCCCCGCCCTTGGCGGCGGCGAGCAGACGCCGGTCGGAGTCGGGCGAGGGGGTGGTCATACGGAGGCCTCTCGGTGCGTACGTACGGGGCGACGTGCTGCGGGGCCTACTTGCCCAGAGCGGCGACACCGGCCTGCGCGAACTTCTCGTCGAGGTCGCCGCTGGGCGCGCCCGCGACACCGATGCCCGCGATCGGGGCACCCTTGGCCTGGACCGGGGCGCCGCCGGCGAGGAAGAGGGTGCCGGGGATGTCCTTCAGGTTCGGGGCCTGGGCGAGGCGCTTGGCGAGTTCGGAGGTGGGGGCGTTCCAGGAGACGGCGGTGTAGCCCTTCTTCACGGCGGACTCGGGCGACTGCGGGCCCGCGCCGTCGCCGCGCAGGGTGACGACGGTGTTGCCGTTGCGGTCGACGACGGCGACCGAGACGCGCTGGTTCTCCTTCTTCGCGGCGTCGAGGGCGGCCTCGGCGGCCTTGGTCGCGGCGGCGACGGTGAGGTGGGTGGACTGCTGGAGGTTCCGGTTCGCGGTGTCGGCGGTGACGGCGGCCTTGGTCTCGGCCGCCGGAGCGGAGGCGCTGGCGCTGACGGCGCCGAAGGTACCGGCGCCGAGGACGGCGACGACGGCGGAACCGGTGAGGACGCGGGTGCGGAGGGAGAGCTTGCGCATGGTGTGCTCCTGGGATTCAAGGGGGTGGGAGTGGGATGGATGAGGCGGGCTGGGGAGCCGTTCTCTGCCTGCTTCCATGCTGGGCTCGGCGGGGCCCGCCAACGGTCGGCGCAGTGGCTGCTCCCTCCACACCGGCCGGCTGACCCGGGGGTCGACCGATCGGTTGATGCGGGGGTGGTTCGGGTGGGTCAGGATGGACGCACCTCAGCCCGTCCGGCGTTTGAGGACGCGCGGCGCAGCCGTGCACCGGGCGCAGCCCGGGACCCCCGCCCCCACCGGCGCCAGCCGTGAACCGCCCTGCGGCGAGCAGTTTCGGGAAGGGGCGGGGAGGGGCCGAACCCGCGAAGCGGCCCACCGCCCCGCACCGAACCACCCACCCCCACCACCACAAAGAACAACCCGAGGACGCGGAGCCCAAGGTGCACGAGACCCACACACAGCTCCCCCCGCCCGACCCCGACGCCCGCCTCCTCGCCCTCGTCATGGACGCCGCCTTCTTCCTCCTCCTCGGCGCCTCCCTGGCCCGCTACCTGCTCCGCCATCCGGGCGATCCCCGCACCCCGTGGATCATCGGGCTGAGCATCACGCTCGCCGTACTGCACGTTCTGCTGTACGTGGTCGGCCCGAGCCGAAGCACGACCCGCAGCACCACCCGCACCCGCACCCGCAGCACCACCCGCACCAACGCCCGCGCCCGCAGCGGAATCCACACCCCCCACGACGCCCTCCGCCTGGCCGCCGTAGTAGCCGTCTGGGCCGTCCTCGTCGTCCTCGCCCCCAGCTTCGCCTGGTGCGCGGTACCGCTCCTCTACACCGGCCTGCGCACCCTCCCCACCCGTACCGCCCTGGCCCTCGTCGCCCTCCTCACCACCTTCGTCGTCACCGCTCAAATCCAGCTCTCCACCGATGGGTTCGACCCGAACCTCGTCCTGGCGCCACCCGCCGTGGCAGCCGTCGCCGCCGGCACCTTCGTCTACATGCAGCGGCAGGCCGCCCGCCAGCGCACCCTCATCGACGACCTGATCCGCACCCGCCGCGAACTCGCCGCCATCGAACGCCGCGAAGGCACCCTCGCCGAACGCCAGCGCCTCTCCATGGAGATCCACGACTCCCTCGCGCAGGGCCTGTCCAGCCAGCAGATGCTGCTGCAGGCCGCCGACCGCACCTGGGACGCGGCCCCGGCGACCGCGCGCCGGCACGTCCGTACCGCCACCTCCATCGCGGAACGCAACCTCGCCGAGGCGCGCCGCTTCGTGCACGACCTGGCCCCCGCCGACCTGGCCGAGGCGGGAGCCAGGGGCGGCGGCCTCGAAGAAGCCCTCCGCGCGGTCGCCACCCGCGAGAACGCCCGCTTCCACATCGACGGCACCGCCCCCGCGACCCCGCTCCCCGACCGGGTCCAGTCGGCCCTGCTCCGTATCGCCCAGGGCGCCCTCGCGAACGTACGGGAACACGCCGGGGCGACCACCACGGCGCTCACCCTCACCTACCTCGACGATCAGATCGTCCTCGACATCGCAGACGACGGCCGCGGCTTCACCCCGGCCACGGAAACCCCCACCGGGGTACGCGGCCACGGCCTCCCCGCCATCCGCGCCCGCGTCCACCAGCTCGGCGGCACCCTCGCCGTCGAGTCCGCACCCGGCGAGGGCACGGTCCTGTCCGCCGCGATCCCTCTGGAGCCCACCCCATGACCGCTGTTCCCGTACGCATCCTGCTCTGCGACGACCACGTGGTCGTACGGGCCGGGCTGCTCGCCCTCCTCGCCAGCGAGCCGGACATCGAGGTCGTCGGCGAGGCCGGCAACGGCGAGGAGGCCGTGGCGATGGCCGCCAAGCTGGCCCCCGACGTCGTACTGATGGACCTCCAGCTCGGTGCCGGCATCGACGGTGTCGAGGCGACCCGCCGGATCGCCGGGACGGGCCCGCACGTCCTCGTCCTCACCACGTACGACACGGACGCCGACATCACCCGTGCGATCGCCGCAGGCGCCACCGGCTACCTGCTGAAGGCCGAACGCCCCGAGGAACTCTTCGCGGCGATCCACTCCGCCGCCCAGGGCCGCACGATCCTCTCCCCGCCGGTCGCGAGCCGTGTGATGGCCCAGATGCGGGGCGCCGGACGCCCCACCCTGACCGAGCGCGAATCGGACATCCTGGCGCAGCTGGCGCACGGTCTGGGGAACCGGGAGATCGCCCGCGCCCTGTTCATCAGCGAGGCAACGGTGAAGACCCACCTGGGGCGCATCTACGCCAAGCTCGGGGTGGACACGAGGGCGGGCGCGGTGGCGGTGGCGAAGGAGCAGCGGCTGCTGCCGTAGTCCGCCGCGTCCCCCGGCCGTGCGACCATCGGGAACGTGCTCGACATCGGCTACTCCCTCTCCCGCCGCTTTCCCGACCCCCCGCAGACGGACTACCGCCGCGCGGACGTCCGGTCACTGCGGCACGACCTGTTCTGCGGCGACGTGTACCTGGCGGACACCAAGGCGGACCGGGAAGTTTCCACAGCCTGGGGATGGGTGCCGGTGCTCGACTTCGCGTGGGCGCTGTGCGACATCGTGGAGCAGATCGACCAGGACCCGCGCGGCAACCGGTCCGCGCACCGGCAGTACGCGGAGATCGACTTCACCGAGTCGACGGACCGGATGCTGTTCGAGCGGCGCTTCGGCTGGGTGGACGTCGAAGCGGACTGGATGCCGGTCGAGGAGGCCCCGCTCACCTTCGGCCACCGCCTCCTCCGCCGCGAAGCACGCGACTTCCTGCACGACCTGATCGCCGACCTCACGGACATGCACGACGGCCTCGCGGACAACCCGGCCCTGTGGACCCTCCAGGCAAAATTCCCCCGCCTCCCCAACTAACCCTCCGACCCCCAGCCCCCTAGCCCCCTAGCCTCCTTGGGCAGCGGGGCCGCCCCCCGGGGGCGGGACGGGTGGGCAAGGGGGCGGCCCCCACGCAGAGCACGCCCCCTCCTCGACCGCACCCGCTACGCCACCGCACCCCCGTGCGACCCGGTGGGCCGCTCCGCGGATTCAGCCCCTCCCCACCCCTCCACCTAAACCGCTCGCCGCGGGGCCAAGGGCATCGTGCGGGCCCGTCGTGGCTGATCGCGCAGTTCCCCGCGCCCCTAAAGGGCCGCCGCAGGGCCAAGGGCATCGTGCGGGTGCATCGTGGCTGATCGCGCAGTTCCCCGCGCCCCTAAAGGGCCGCCGCAGGGCCAAGGGCATCGTGCAGGCCCGTCGTGGCTGATCGCGCAGTTCCCCGCGCCCCCAAAGGGCCGCCGCACGGGCCGCGACGTCACTCCACCCGCACCCCCAGCTCCGCCGCGAACACCGCCGCCAGGTCCAGCATCTGTGGTGTGCTGATTACTGCGCCGCGCAGCCGGTCCACCCCCCGCGCAATCTCCAGCGAAGCGACCGTCCGCAGGTCCACGTCCTTCAGCGTCGCCCCGCTCAGGTCCGCCCCCTTCAGTACGCAGTCCCGGAACTCCACCCGCTCCAGCCGCGCACCCGCGAAGTCCGGTTCGACGAGCACGCACCCCTCGAAAACGACGTCCTTCAGCTTCGCCTTCCGCAGGTTCAGATAGTCGATCTTCCCGCCCCGCACCACCACCCGCTCCAGCACCGCCCCGTGCAGCTGCGTCCCGCCCAGCCGGGCGTCGACGATCTCCACGTCCCGCAGCGACGCCTCCGCGAGGTCCGTCCCCACCCCGCGCACGCCCTCCAGCACCGAGTCCATGAACCGCACCCGGCTCAACCGCGTCTCATCCAGCGCCACCCCGAACAGCCCGCAGTCCATGAAGCGGGCGCCGCGCCCCTCCTGCCCGACGAAGTCCAGGTCCCTGAACTCCAGCCCGTCGTAGTCCCCCTCCGACTCCAGCTCCCCGTCCGCGAACGGCAGCAGATCCGGAAGCCGCACCTCCGGGCGCCGTACGGCTGGGACCTGGTTCTTCTTCGCGTCGCGTGCCATGCCATCCATGCTGCACCACCCCACTGACAACGCGGCCGAGGAGAACTCCCGCACCGGTTTCACCTCACCGATGTCACATCCGGCGGCCCTCCACCCGTCACCACTCCCGAAGGCACCACCGAACCCGCCCCCGGGAGGCACCCACCATGAGCCAGAGCCACAGCACACCCGTTCCCACCACCCTCACCGTCGTCGGCGGCGGCTTCGCCGGTCTCGTCGCCGCGATCACCGCCGCCGAGTCCGGCCGTACCCGGGTGCACCTCCGCGAGTCCCACCACACCGCTGGCGGCCGGGCCCGTACCGCCGACGGCCCGTACAAGACCAACGAGGGCCCGCACGCCCTCTACTCCCGCGGCCCCCTCTGGACCTGGCTCAAGCAGCGCGGCCTGATCGGCCCGGTCGCCTCGGTCCCCCTCCGCGCAACCCTCAGCGGGGCCGCGACCGTACGCTTCCACCGGGACGGCGCACTCCGCCGCATGCCGCCCCTCCCCGTACTGCGCCTCGGCCGCAAGCAGGCCCACGAAGCCCCCGTCGACACCGACTTCCACACCTGGGCGAGCTCCCTCATCGGCGAGCGCCACACCCGGTACGCCGCGAACGCCATCGGCGTCGCCGTCTTCCACCACGACCCCGGCGCCCTCTCCGCCCGCTTCGTACAGGAGCGCCTGCGCCGGGTCCTCGCGATGCCGCCCGAGGCCAAGTACCCGGTGGGCGGCTGGAGTTCGGTGGTGGACCGGCTCGTCGCGCACGCCCGTCACCTCGGTGTACGCATCGACACCGGCTCCCGCGTCACCGACACCGAACTCGCCGGGGCCGCCGCCCTCGGACCGGTGATCGTCGCGACGTCGCTCCCTGCCGCCCGCAGCCTCCTCGCCGACGACTCCCTCACCTGGGCCGGCGGCCGGACCGCACTCCTGGACCTCGGGCTGCGCACCCGTCGCGGCGACGCGTTCATCATCTCCGACCTGGACTCCCCCGGCTGGATCGAACGGTTCACCGCCCAGGACCCGACCCTCGCCCCGCCCGGCGAGCAGCTGGTCCAGGCCCAACTCCCGCTCGCCCCCGGCGAGTCGCGTTCCGTCGGCATCGCCCGCGCCGAACGCCTCCTCGACCTCGGCCTCCCCGGCTGGCGCGAGCGCGTCACGCACCGCGCCGAGGCCCTCGCCACCGGCCGCACCGGCGCCCTCGACCTGCCCGGCACCACCTGGCGCGACCGCCCCGCCATCGACCGCGGCAACGGCATCTACCTGGCGGGCGACCAGGTCGCGGCCCCCGGCCTGCTCGCCGAGGTGTCCTTCAACAGCGCCCTGGAAGCGGCATCCCTGGCCCTGCACCACGCACGCCTGCACCGGCTCGTCGAGGCCGACCGGGACACCCGAAGCCACCGCCTTGACCTCAAGAGCGCTTGAGGTATGAGAGTGGTCCCCGTACCGCCGCCACGGCGCCTCACCCGGGGAGTTGACCATGCACGCGATCCGCCTCCACACCTTCGGACCGGCCGAGAACCTCACGTACGAGAAGACCGACGACCCGGTCCCCGGCCCGGGTCAGGTCCGGATCGCCGTCACCGCCGCCGGCGTGCACCTCCTGGACACGGCCCTACGCCAGGGCATGGCCGGCCCGTTTCCCGCCCCGGCCGAGCTGCCGACCATCCCCGGCCGCGAGGTCGCGGGCACCGTCGACGCACTCGGCGAGGGCACGGACCCGTCCTGGCTGGGCAAGCGCGTCGTCGCCCACCTCGGCATGAACCCGGGCGGATACGCGGAGCTGGCCGTCACCGACGCCGCCAAGCTCCACCCCGTCCCCGACACCCTCGACGACGCCGAGGCCATCGCCATGATCGGTACCGGCCGCACCGCCCTCGGCATCCTGCTCTTCACCGACATCACCGCCGACACCGTCGCCCTCGTCCCGGCCGCCGCCGGCGGCATCGGCACACTCCTGGTGCAGTACGTGAAGAACGCCGGCGGCACCGTGATCGGCCTGGCCGGCGGCCCCGCCAAGACCGCCCTCGTCGAAGCGAACGGCGCCGACCTCGCCCTCGACTACAAGCAGCCCGACTGGCCGGAGAAGGTGACCGCCTTCCTCACCGAACGCGGCCTGGGCGGTGCCACGGTCGTCTTCGACTCGGTCGGCGCCGACACCGGCCGCGCCGCCGTGGACCTCCTCGCCCCCGGCGGCAAGCACCTCGTCTTCGGCTGGTCCGGCTCCGGCCTGCACGACGGCGAGCCCCTCACCTACACCGAGGGCGAACTCGCCGAGCGTGCCATCACCTCCGAGAGCGTCCTGGGCCCGGCCATGATGCAGAAGGCCGGCGGCGACAACCCGCTGCGGACCCTCGAAACCCGCTCCCTCGCCCTGGCCGCCTCGGGCGAACTCCGCCCCGCCGTCCAGCGCTACCCCCTCGCGAAGGCGGCAATGGCCCACCACGACCTGGAGAACCGCGGCACGGTCGGCAAGGTCGTCCTCATCCCCTGACCAGGGCGGTCTGCCACGTCAACTGCCCAACTCCTCCAGCGCGTTGTCCGTCAGCCGGTATACGTCCCACTCGTCCTGCGGACGCGCGCCCAGCGATTCGTAGAAGTCGATGGAGGGCCGGTTCCACTTGAGCACCGACCACTCCAGCCGCTGGTACCCCCGCTGTACGCAGGTACGGGCCAGCTCCGTCAGCAGCGCCTTGCCGTACCCGCCACCGCGCTCGGTGGGCCGTACGTACAGGTCCTCCAGGTAGATCCCGTGCACCCCGCGCCAGGTCGAGAAGCTCAAGAACCACACCGAGTAGCCGACGACCCTCCCGTCCGGGGACTCGGCGATGTGCGCGTACGCGGCGGGGCTCGGCCCGAAGAGGGCGGCGCGCAGCTGGTCGCCGGTGACGCGGACCTCGTCAAGGGCCTTCTCGTACTCGGCCAACTCGCCGATCATCGCGAGGATCTCGGGCAGGTCGTCCACGGTGGCGTTGCGAATCATGGCGGCAGGGTAACCGGACGCACCGCCCCCGCCGCACGGCTACTCAGCTGCCGGACGAGCCCCCGGCAGCCCGACGGACCCTCGGCAGCCCGACGGGCCCCCGGCAGCCGGACGGGCCCCGGCTGCTGCCGGACGGACTCAACTGCCGCCGGACGGACTCACCTGCCGGACCGGCCCCCGAGCAGCAGCCGGGCCGCCATCAGGTCGTCCTCGTCCAGCTCCTCCTCGTCCTCCACCGCCCAGAGCGCGTTCTGCAGGATCCGCCCCAGAGTCCACGCCTTCGCCCGCTCCCGGTCCAGCCCCATCACCTCGGTCATCGCGTCGAAGCGCCACCGCACGTCGGCCGGGTCGAAACGGTTGTTGAGCGCCGGCCACAGGTCGAAGCCCGGGTCGCCGGCGAGCGGCTTGGGGTCGATGGCGACCCAGCCGCCCCGCCCGGCGAGCACGTTCTCGAAGTGCAGGTCCCAGTGGAGCAGCGAGTCGCCCGGCTCGGCCATGACCTCCCGTACCGCCGCCGCACAGTCCGCCACCAGCCGCCGGTCCGCCGGATCGGCGACGGCGCGCAGCGCGTCCGGGGTCTCCGCCACCATCCCCGCCGCGATGTCCCCGAGCCGCCGCATGCCGGACGGCGCGGGTACGGCCGTGAACCGCGCGAGCATCCCGGCGATGACCAGCACGCTCTGCCGTACGTCGGGCTCGTCGTCGAGGGAGCGCGCGGAGTCGAGCCGCTCCAGCAGCAACGACCCGTTCTCGGGTGCGTGGTCCAGTACGCGCACGGCTCCGAGGTCCGCCCACGCCCGCAGCGCGTCCGCCTCCCCCGCGCTCTCCTCGTTGAGCGCCTGCAACTTGAGGGCGGCCGGGGTGCCGTCCGCGCGGCGCACGGGCAGCACGAGCGCCGCCATCCCGTGCATCGACGGCCCGTCGACCGTCAGCCCCCACCGCGTCAGCATGTCCGCCGCCAGCCCCGGGAGCGAGTCGATGAAGGCCCGCCCCGCCTCCCCCTCGTACTGAATCTGCGTGGCGGCCAGCGCCTCAGGAACCTCGATGGCGGTCACCCGGCCGACCCTACTTTTCCGGCGCGGCCCTCCGCATCCCAATTGCTCGATCCCGGGACAATCTCCCCCATGTCCCCCACAACGCCGGACCCCCTGAAGCCCCTGGAACCACCGGACCCCATGGAGCCACCGAAACCACCGAACCCCCTGGAACCACCGGACCCCATGGAGCCACCGGTTCCCGTGGAGCCCCTGGGGCCCCTCCGACCCCCGGAGGCCCCTCCCGAGGCCGCCCCCGCCGGACGGCGCCCCCTCCGCGCCGCCGCCCGCACCACCTGGCGCTATCTCCGCTCCTCCCCCGGCACCCACCTCTGGCTCGCCGTCCTCTTCGTCACCACCGTCGCCCTGCGCCACATGGACCCCGCCCTTGCCGACGAGTTCCTCCGGCAGCGGTCCACCAACATCCATCACCTCTCCCAGGACCCCGTCCGCGTCCTCGTCACCTCCGCGTTCTGGACCGACGGCGGCGGCTGGCTCCTGTACGCGGTCCTCTACTCCCTCTTCCACGCCCCCGCCGAGCGCCGGCTGGGCACCCTCCGCTGGCTCGGTGTCGTCGCCGCCGCGCACATCGGGGCGACGTACCTCAGCGAGGGCGTCCTCGGCTGGGCGATCCGGCACGGCCACGCGCCCGCCTCCGCCGTCAACACCCTTGACGTGGGCGTGAGTTACGCCCTCGCCGGGGTCGTCGCCGTCCTCACGTACCGCATCCCCACCCCCTGGCGGTACCCCTACCTCTTCGGCGTCCTCACCTTCTACGCCCTTCCCCTCGTCACCGGCCGCACCTTCACCGACGTCGGCCACTTCTCCGCCGTACTGATCGGCCTCGCCTGCTACCCGCTCACCCGGAGCCGACCATCCGGCCGCCCCGCTCGTAGGCCTCCATCAGCTCCCTCCAGAAGCCCAGCTCCCTGACCACCGCGTACCGCAGCTGCTTCTTCCCCGACCCCCCGCTGCCCCCTTCCGTCGGACGGATCCGCGCGTACGCGTCCCGCAGCCCCTCCGCCACACCCTCAGCCAGGCCGTCCAGCCGCTCCTGCACCAACAGGTCCCAGTCCACCCCGCCCCACCCCTGCCCCTCCCGGTGCAGCTCCACCACCGGCAGCTGCCGCCCCACCGCCCACACCACCAACTGCGGTGCGTCCCGCCACAGATGGGCATGCCCGTACCGGTTGCCCCTCCCCCGGCCCATGCGCCCCAGTACGTTCCGTACGCCACGGGCGACCTCCACCGCCCGCTGCACCCCCGTGGCCGTCGTGAACTCGTTGAACACCGCCCGGTACTCCTCCCCGCCCCGGCCGGCCCACAGCCGCTCCCGCCCCTCCGCACTGTCCGCCCCGTGCGCCACCGCCAGCCGCGCTCCCGGTGCCAGGCAGGCGAGGGCCGCCGTCGCCTCCTCGACCGAGACGCTCTCCCCGTACGGCTCCCGCACCTCACCGCGCCGCACCACGAACTGAAGCCCGTCGTCCCGGAACTGCCGCATCAGCCGCAGCAGATTCGGATCCCGCACCAGCTCGTCCCGCGCGCTCGCCACATTCCGCCTGCGGTCCTCCGCGTCGAGCTCCCCCCGCACCACGTTCACCGCGGGCCCCGTCACCACCTCAAGCCGCAGCGTCGAGCGCCGCAGGTACTCCACCGGCAGCTCCTCCGCCACGACCTGGTCCAGTACGCCCAACCGCTGTACGCCGTCCAGGACTTCAGGTTCCACGATCTGCACGATTCCCCGGTTCCGCGTGCCCGCCGGGTCCCATCGCACCAGTCGGCCGCTCAGCACCACGGAGCCCACCACGCCGAAGTCCCAGGGCCGTTGCCACATCACCTCGGCCAGTTCGCGGTTGGCCGGGGTATCCCCGAGGAACCCCCGGCGCCCCCCTTCCCAGTCCCGGCCAACCAGCTGATCCGCGCTCACCCACACCAGCCACCGCTGATCACTGATCCGCTCCACCCTCTCCGGCCTCAGGGACAGTCCCTCGCATTCCGAGGGCACATTGGGCGATACGGGCTGCGGCGGCAAAAACAGAAGTTCAGTCACGCCCGTCCAACGCCCGCACCGCCCGACAGGTCGCGCAGAACCTTCCCCCCATACCCACCACACCGCCCATTGCCGCGCCGCACCACCGCCCGCTAGCGTCCCGACACCACCCCTGATCAGCAAAAAGCCATAAAGCCACCCGCCCCAGGACGAAGGTCAGCATGCGCGAGCCAAGGACCGACACCGCCAACGGAGGAATCTCCTTCTGGTACGCCGACCACGGCATACCGACCCCCCGCGAGCCCCTCCCCGGCGACGCCACCGCCGACATCTGCATCGTCGGCGGCGGCTACACCGGCCTGTGGACGGCGTACTACCTCAAGAAGGCCGTCCCCTTCCTCAACATCACCGTCCTGGAAGCCAAGTTCTGCGGTTACGGCGCCTCCGGCCGCAACGGCGGCTGGCTCTACAACGGCATCGCGGGCCGCGACCGCTACGCCAAGCTCCACGGCCCCGAAGCCGCCACCCGCCTCCAGCACGCCATGAACGACACCGTCACCGAGGTCATCGACACGGCCGCAGCCGAAGGCATCGACGCCGACATCCACCGCGGCGGCGTCCTCGAAGTCGCCTGTACGCCCGCCCAGTTCGGCCGTCTGAAGTCCTTCCACGCCACCGAGGCCGCCTTCGGCGAGAAGGACCGCGTCCTGCTCGGCGCCCGCGACACCGCCGCCCGTATCCGCGTCACCGGAGCCGTCGGCTCCAGCTGGACCCCGCACGGCGCCCGCCTGCACCCGGCGAAGCTCGTCAAGGGCCTCGCCGAAACCGTCGAGGCGCTCGGCGTGACGATCCACGAGTCGACGCCCGTCACCGCCATCGAGCCCAAGCACGCCCGCACCCCGTACGGCACCGTCCGCGCCCCGTACATCCTGCGCTGCACCGAAGGCTTCACCGCCTCCCTCTCCTCGCAGCGCCGCACCTGGCTCCCGATGAACAGCTCGATGATCGTCACCGACCCGATCGATCCCCGCCTCTGGGACACCATCGGCTGGGAGGGCCGCGAGAACCTCGGCGACATGGCGCACGCCTACATGTACGCCCAGCGCACCGCCGACGACCGCATCGCGCTCGGCGGCCGCGGCGTCCCGTACCGCTTCGGCTCCCGCACCGACAACGACGGCCGCACCCAGAGCGCCACCGTCGACGCCCTCCGCGAGATCCTGGTCCGCTTCTTCCCGACCCTCGCCGGTACCCGTATCGCCCACGCCTGGTCCGGCGTCCTGGGCGTCCCCCGCGACTGGTGCGCCACCGTCACCCTCGACCGTACGACCGGCCTCGGCTGGGCCGGCGGCTACGTCGGCTCCGGCGTCGCCACCACCAACCTGGCCGCCCGCACCCTCCGCGACCTCTTCCTCCAGGACTCGGGACAGGGCGGCCCCACCGACCTCACGACCCTCCCCTGGGTCAACCACAAGGTCCGCAAGTGGGAGCCGGAACCCTTCCGCTGGCTCGGCGTCCAGGGCATGTACGCCGCCTACCGCGAGGCCGACCGCCGCGAACTCTCCGGCCACACCCCGGACACGAACCCCATCGCCAAGCTGGCCGACCGCATCGCGGGCCGCTGAGGAACCCGGGACCCGCCACGCGCTCCCGAGGCCCCCCACGCGCTCCCGGGACCCGCCACGCGCTTCGCAAAAGCCGCGTACTTCGCAAAAAGAAACGCCCCGTATGGCGACCATGCGGGGCGTTTTCCCTGGTGGAGCCCCCTATCGGATTCGAACCGATGACCTACGCATTACAAGTGCGTTGCTCTGGCCAGCTGAGCTAAGGAGGCGCGTGCGAGCAGTCTAACCGGACCGCAGACGCTCATGGGCAACGTATTTCGCAGCTCCCGGAGTACTGACAGAAGACAGATCGCCGGGTAGCGTCACCGACAGTCCACCCACTGGACTAAACCACTTCACCTTCCACTCGGATCGTCCGGCACGTTCCTGCCGGTAGAAGGGCAAGATCACCATGGCTACAGTCACGTTCGACAAGGCGACCCGGATCTACCCGGGCTCCACCAAGCCCGCCGTCGACCAGCTGGAGATCGACATCGAGGACGGCGAGTTCCTCGTCCTCGTCGGTCCCTCCGGCTGCGGCAAGTCGACCTCCCTGCGCATGCTCGCGGGTCTTGAGGACGTCAACGGCGGCGCCATCCGCATCGGTGACCGCGACGTCACGCACCTGCCGCCGAAGGACCGGGACATCGCCATGGTGTTCCAGAACTACGCGCTCTACCCGCACATGTCCGTCGCCGACAACATGGGCTTCGCGCTCAAGATCGCCGGCGTGAACAAGGCGGAGATCCGCAAGAAGGTCGAAGAGGCCGCCAAGATCCTCGACCTCTCCGAGTACCTGGACCGCAAGCCGAAGGCCCTCTCCGGCGGTCAGCGCCAGCGCGTCGCGATGGGCCGCGCCATCGT
This sequence comes from Streptomyces sp. NPDC048442, assembly GCF_040651475.1. Taxonomy (NCBI): domain Bacteria; kingdom Bacillati; phylum Actinomycetota; class Actinomycetes; order Kitasatosporales; family Streptomycetaceae; genus Streptomyces; species Streptomyces sp. NPDC048442. Next base: position 121,582 of record NZ_JBEZKB010000019.1, on the reverse strand, counting down.
CCGTGAGCCGCAGGTCTTCCTCATGGACGAGCCGCTGTCGAACCTCGACGCCAAGCTCCGCGTCTCCACCCGTACGCAGATCGCCTCCCTGCAGCGCCGCCTCGGCATCACCACGGTGTACGTCACCCACGACCAGGTCGAGGCCATGACCATGGGCGACCGGGTGGCGGTACTGAAGGACGGCCTGCTCCAGCAGGTCGACTCGCCGCGCAACATGTACGACCGCCCCAACAACCTCTTCGTCGCCGGCTTCATCGGCTCCCCGGCCATGAACCTGGTCGAGGTCCCGATCACCGACGGCGGCGTGAAGTTCGGCAACAGCGTGGTGCCGGTGAGCCGTGAGGCCCTGTCGGCCGCCGCCGACAAGGGCGACACGACCGTCACCGTCGGCGTGCGCCCCGAGCACTTCGACATCGTCGAGCTCGGTGGCGGCGAGGCCGCGAGGTCGCTGTCGAAGGACACCAAGGACGCCCCGGCCGGCCTGGCGGTCTCCGTCAACGTCGTCGAGGAGCTCGGCGCCGACGGTTACGTCTACGGCTCCGCCGAGGTCGGCGGCGAGCACAAGGACCTCGTGGTCCGGGTCAACGGCCGCGCCGTCCCGGACAAGGGCACCGAGCTGCACGTCGTCCCGCGTCCGGGCGAGCTGCACGTCTTCTCGACGAAGACGGGCGAGCGTCTCAGCGACTGAGGCGGCTGAGGCGGCTGAGGCGGCAGGCGTCTGAGGCAGCCGAGGCAGCCCCAGAAACCAAGCCCGAAGGGCCCCGCACTCCGGTGCGGGGCCCTTCCGCGTCCAGCTGCCGCGTCCAAGTGCGCAGCCCTCCACGTTTACGTATGGCTGTCGACAAATACCCCGGCACAGTGGGCATTTCGATACCTGTACGTCAACACCACATTCGAAAAGGAGGATCGAACCATCCCCCGTGGGGGTGACTGAATGTCGCCAAATCGTCACCTGCCGCTACGCTCACTCGCGTGACCCACACAGCCCGCCGCATCGGCCGAACTCTCGCCCTCGTACTGCCCGTCGTCCTGGTGCTCTCCGGGACCCTCGCCGTCACCCGCGTCCCGTGGGTGGCCGGCACCCCCGAGTCCCAGATCCTGACGGCGTCCGCCGAGGACGTCTCCACCAAGGCCAAGTCCCGTGCCCCGCAGGATATTCTGCGCGACCGCCTCCTGGAGGAACTTCAGGAAAAGGACCCCGGAGTCGCTCTCACGCACCTCCAGCGCGAGGTCGAGCGGCGGCCTTCGCTGGCCAGGCACTGCATGCAGATCGCCCGTGCACTCGGCCGTGCCGCCGTCACGCACTACGGTCCCACCCGCGCCCAGTCCTACTCGCGGCCCGTCTGCGACACGTCCTTCGCGTCCGGCGTCGCGCATTTCCACGACTGACCGGCACGAGCGACCGACGGACACGACCGAGCCACCACCGACCACACTGACGATCCTGCTTCTCACCGGCGACGCGCTCCGCGCCGCATATCGTCCCCTGCATGACCTCCACTCCGACAGCCATGCCCAGGCAGGCCGTCGTCCTGGCCGGCGGCCAGGGCTCACGGCTGCGTCCGTACACCGACGACCGCCCCAAGCCGATGGTCGAGATTCCCGGAACCGGGACTCCGATCATCGGCCATCAGCTGTCCTGGCTGGCCGCCGAGGGCGTCACTGACGCGGTCGTCTCCTGCGGCCACCTCGCCGAGGTCCTGCAGGACTGGCTGAGCGAGAACGCCGCCCAGCTCTCCCTGCGCGTCACGACGGTCGTCGAGACGGAGCCGCTGGGCCGCGGCGGCGGCCTGAAGTACGCCGCCCAGCACCTGCCGCACCCCGAGCAGCCCTGGTACGCCACCAACGGCGACATCTGGACCCGGTTCTCGCTGCGCGAGATGGCCGCCTTCCACGCCGAGCGCGACGCGACCGCCACCCTCGCCCTGGCCCGCCCCCGCATCCCGTGGGGCGCCGTCGAGACGGACGCGTTCGGCCACATCACCGACTTCATCGAGTCACCGCCGTCCCCGTACCTGATCAACGCGGGTGTGTACGTCTTCTCCCCGGCCTTCGCGGCCCTCCTGCCGGACCTGGGCGACCACGAGCGCACCACGTTCCCCGGCCTCGCCCGCTCGCGCCGGCTGGCCGGCTTCCCGCTGCCGCAGGGCGCGTACTGGCGGGCCATCGACACCGCCAAGGACCTCACCGAGGCCGCCAAGGAGCTGGCCGCCCACCGGAGTTGACCGCTCCCCGACGTACTACACGGAAGGGCCCGACACCGAGGTCACGGTGCCGGGCCCTTCCCCTTCTTCGTACGTACGGATTCTTCGTAGGTACGGACCGGTGGCTAGCCGAGCAGTCCGCCGATCACCTTGTCGGCGGTGCCGCCCGAGCTGCTCGACCCGCCCGAGTCGCTGCCGCCGCCGGAGCCGGAGCCGCCGGAGTCCGAACCGCCGGTGCTGCTCCCGCCGTTGGAGCCGGTTGTGCCGCCCGTGGACGTCGGTCCCGCGGTGGCCGTGGGGCCCGCCGATGTCGTGGCCGGTCCTGTGCCCCGGGTGGGGGCGCGGCCGGTGGAGCCCCGGGGCTGGCTGGGGCCCGCGGTGGCGCCGGACGTGACGGAGGAGCGCGGGCTGCCCGTGGGGCTCGGCTTCCTCGACGGGGCCACGGAGCCGCTGGCCGAGGGCTTCGGGGTACGCCGCTCGGGGCCCGGCGTGGTGAGCTTGGGGCCGGTCTCCTGGGGGAGCGGCTGTCCCGGCAGGTGGTTGGACGGTTCGTCGTCCGGACCCGGTACGACGACCTCGGCGGAGCGGACCGCCCCGCCGAGCACCGAGCCGACCAGCAGCGTCAGCCCGACGACCAGGGTGATCATCAGGAATCCGCGCCGCAGCACCCGCCGCCGCAGTTCCCACACCTCGCTGCGCGGGCCCAGCTTGCGCCAGGCCTCGCCCGCGAGCCGGGAGTCCATCGAGTACACCGGCGCACCGGCGATGATCAGCGGCGACCAGGCGGCGAGGTAGATGATGTCCGGCGCGTCGTACGCGGGGACGGACTTCCAGCTCACGGTCAGCAGCAGCGCCGCCGACAGCAGCGTCCCGATGACCCCGGCGACCCGCTGCCACAGCCCGAGGACCGTCAGCACGCCCACGATGACCTGGAGGAAGGCCACGCTGAGCCCGGCGCCGACCGGGTGCTGCAGCGCCAATTCCCGCAGCGGTTCGGCGAGGGCCCACGGGTGCAGCGAGTTGAGCCACTTGACCATGGAGCCGCGCTCGCCGCCGTCGAAGAAGACGGGGTCGCAGAGCTTGCCCATGCCCGCGTAGATGGAGATGAAGCCGAGGAAGACGCGGAGCGGCAGCAGCACCACTCCGAGATTCATCCGCCGGTCGGGGTAGAAGGTCTGCCTGGCGCGCCCGCCGGCCCTTCCCCTGCCGTCCCGGCTCTCCGTCAACTCTTCGTCGTCGTACGGCGGTTCATCGCCCTCGTACGCGTCGTACGCACCCTCCGCCTGCCGCATCCGGGGCAGCATCCGGGTGTACGGCTCGCCGTCCTGCCCGCCGCCGACCACCGGGGTCTGCATGGTGTCGTCGGGGGCGGAGGAACCGTCGAAGCGCGGGATGAGCTGGGTCGCCCCCGCGTCGAGGTCGTCGAGGTCGGCGGGGCGGGGAGCGGTGGCGGTCGAGTTGCGCACGGCCTGCAGGAGGCCGCCGGCGCCGGGGTCGCCCGGCTCGGACCTCCCCGTCCACACGACGGGCCGGCGGCGCCCCGCGGCGGCACCGGCGGCCGCCACCCCCGCCCCGCTCAACGCCGGAATCATCGCCGTCCGGTCCAGAGCACCCCGCGCCACGGAGGGGCGCGCGCTCTGGCTCGGGGCGAGCTGCACGCGGAAACTGGCGTGGTTGACGATGACCTGCGCCGGGTCGCAGGGCACCTTGACCATGCTCAGTGCGGGCTGATCGTCGAACCCGGGTGTTCTGGTGTCCACACTCATCTAACCGAGTGATGTGTGTTTAGGACACTGCCTTGACGGCGCCGATCTGTCCGAGACCCGTCAAATCCACACGTTCTCGCGGACGTCGCAGGTCAACACAGGTGGACGAAAAAGGGCCCCGGATCAAATCCGGGGCCCTCGCGCACACTCCCGCGCTTCTTTAGCGCAGAGGCAGCGCCTACTTCCGGCGACGCGCCGTTTCGTAGAGGACGATCCCGGCCGCGACGCCCGCGTTCAGCGACTCGGCGCCGCCCGGCATCGAGATCCGCACCCGGTAGTCGCAGGTCTCGCCGACGAGACGGCCGAGGCCCTTGCCCTCGCCGCCGATGACGATGACGACGGGACCGCCGAGCTGCTTCAGGTCCTCGACCTTGTGCTCACCGTCGGCGGCGAGGCCGACGACCGTGATGCCGGCCTTCTTGTACTCCTCCAGCGCACGCGTCAGGTTGGTGACGCGCGAGACGGGCGTACGGGCGGCCGTACCGGCCGAGGACTTCCACGCACCGGCGGTCATGCCGGCCGCACGCCGCTCGGGCACGACCACGCCGTGGCCGCCGAAGGCGTTGGTGGAGCGGATGATGGCGCCGAGGTTGCGCGGGTCGGTCACGCCGTCCAGCGCGACGATCAGCGGGGTCTCGTGCTTGTCGTACGCGGCGGCGACCAGGTCCTCCGGGTGCGCGTACTCGTACGGCGGGACCTGGAGGACGACGCCCTGGTGGTTCAGGCCGTTGGTCATCCGGTCCAGCTCGGGACGCGGCGCCTCCATCAGGTTGATCTTGCCGCGCTCACCGGCGAGCTGGAGGATCTCGCGGACCCTCTCGTCGTTGTCGATGTACTGCTGCACGTAGAGGGTGATGGCGGGGACGCCGTCGCGCAGGGCCTCGTACACCGGGTTGCGGCCGACGACCAGCTCGGACGTGCCCTTGGCGCCGCCGCGGCGCGGGGCGGGACGGCGCGCCTGGGCGTGCTTGGCCTTGGCGGTGGCGAGGCGGTTCGCCTTGTGCTTCTTGCGGTCCGCGGCGGGCGGGGTCGGGCCCCTGCCCTCAAGCCCCTTGCGCCGCTGGCCGCCGCTGCCGACCTGCATGCCCTTCTTGTTGGACGTGCGGCGGTTCCTGCGTTGGCTGTTGCCGGCCATGACTACCTGTTTCCTGTGGATCCGGCGATCCACATGGTGATGCAGATCGTCTACGTACGTAAATGAAGTGTGCCGCCCGGTCGTCCGGGCGGCACATCGGAAGGCCCTGTGCAGGCCTCATGCGAAGCCCCTACCGGGGCCCGAGCGTCCACCTCGGTCCGGACGGGCTGTCCTCGATGACCAGTCCGGACTGCTGGAGCTGGTCGCGGATGGCGTCGGCCGCCGCCCAGTCCTTGCGCTCGCGCGCGGACTGACGCTGGTCGAGCACGAGCCGTACGAGCGTGTCGACGACCCCGTGCAGATCCTCGCCCCGGTCGGACTCGCCCGCCCAGTGTGCGTCGAGCGGGTCGAGACCCAGTACGCCGAGCATGGCACGGACCTCGGCCAGGCGCGCAATCGCCGCTTCCTTGTCGTCGGCGGCGAGGGCGGAATTCCCCTGGCGGACGGTGGTGTGGATGATCGCGAGGGCCTGCGGGACACCGAGGTCGTCGTCCATGGCCTCGGCGAATGCGGGCGGGACCTCGGCGGCGGGCTCGACGGCGCCCCCGGCCTTCTCGACCACGCGCTGGATGAAGCCCTCGATGCGGGCGAAGGCGGACTCCGCCTCGCGCAGGGCCTCCTCGCTGTACTCGATGGCGGAGCGGTAGTGCGGCGTACCGAGGTAGTAGCGCAGCACGATCGGCCGCCATGCCTTGACCATCTCGCTGACGAGCACCGAGTTCCCGAGGGACTTCGACATCTTCTCGTTGGCCATGGTGACCCAGTGGTTGTGCACCCAGAAGTTGGCGAAGTCGTCGCCGAACGCCTTGGCCTGGGCGATCTCGTTCTCGTGGTGCGGGAAGATCAGGTCGATCCCGCCGCCGTGGATGTCGAAGGCCTTGCCCAGGTACTTGTGCGCCATCGCCGAGCACTCCAGGTGCCAGCCAGGACGGCCGCGGCCCCACGGGGACTCCCAGCTGGGCTCGCCCGGCTTGACGGCCTTCCACATGGCGAAGTCGCGGGGATCGCGCTTGCCGGTGATGCCGTCCTCGGGGGGCTGGCGGAGACCGTCCAGCTCCTGGTTGGAGAGCTCCAGATAGCCGTCGTACGAGCGGACGTCGAAGTAGACGCTGCCGTCCGCCTCGTACGCGTGACCGCGCTCGATGAGGCCCTGCATCATCTCGACCATCTCGGTGATGTGGCCGGTGGCGCGGGGCTCGTAGGTGGGCGGGAGGCAACCGAGCGCGGTGTAGCCGTCGTTGAAGGCACGCTCGTTCTCGTACCCGATGGACCACCACGGGCGGTCCTGCTCCGCCGACTTCGCAATGATCTTGTCGTCGATGTCGGTGACGTTGCGGATGAAGGTCACGTCGTAGCCGCGGTAGGTGAACCACCGCTGCATGATGTCGAAGTTGAGTCCCGACCGGATGTGCCCGATGTGCGGTGCCGCCTGCACGGTAGCGCCGCACAGGTAGATCGAGACACAGCCCTGCGCGAGCGGGATGAAGTCACGCGTCTGCCGGGCGCTGGTGTCGTACAGGCGAATAGTCACGACACAAGGGTACTGAGTGTTTGGCGTGGCGCGGGCCCGTACCCCACACCGCTTCAGGAGGGGTACGGGCCCTGCGCTCAGATGTTGCCGACGACCTTGCGGGCCCTGACGCGGACCACGAGACGCGGGCCGTCGTCCACCGATGACGGGTTGAACTCGGCGTACTTCTTGCCCGTGTACTTCACGGACAGCTCGTCGATGAGCTCCTGGCCGCCCTCCCTCGTCATCTCGACGCTGCCGCGGATCTCGGCGTACGTATAAGGGGCGTCGGCGGGCTGGACGAGGACGGTGACGCGGGGGTCGCGGCTCAGGTTCTTCTCCTTCCGCCGACCGACGGTGGTGGAGAACAGCACGTCGTCGCCGTCGCGCTTCACCCAGACCGGGGAAACCTGGGGGCTGCCGTCGGGCTGGATCGTGGCCACGTTGATGAAGACGGGGCCGTCGAGGAGTTCCTTGAGCTTGTCGCTGAGTGCGGCGGTCACGGGGGCCGGTCCTTCCGGGGGTACGCAGGAATGGGTGGTTACTACGTCTACCCCGCCATCCGCCCGCCAAGGCGCAAGCAACGCGCGAGAAGTGCCCCGGCGAGGGGCACCGCGGCGAGAACACTCCACAGGAGTACGCCCCCGGAGGCGAGCAGTGTCCCGGTCGCGGAGCTTGCGATCAGTACGACGAGACCGGCCACGGACGACAGCGCGCCCATAGCAAGGCCCAAGAGCCGGTCGTCGACGAGGTCGGGGACGAGGGCGCGGGCGGCGGGCACGAGCAGCATCTGCCCGAGGGTGATCGCGGCGACGAGGAACGCCCCCGGCAGGAGCCCGACGGCCCCCTCCAGCCGGAGCGGCGCCGAGACGGCCACCCCCACGAACCCCAGGGCCACCACCAGCAACCCGCTCACCAGTGCCGTCCGCAGCCCGAGGCGGCGCCCCGCCCACCGGGTGACGGGCAGCTGCACGCACACCACCAGCAGCGACGACAGCGCGAACAGCCACCCGAGCGCGGCCTGCGACCCGGTCGCCCGCTCGACCTCGGCGGGCAGCGACAGATAGAGCTGGTTGTAGGCCACCGGATAGCAGCTGTAGGCGAGGCAGAGCACGACGAACCCCGGACTGCGCACGAGGGCCCGCACGCCCCCGCGCCGGTGTGCGCGCGCGTGCGCGGCCTTCCGTACGGGCATCAGCCGCCAGTGCCCTGCCAGTACGGCCACGAAGACGCCGGCCCCCGCGAGAGCGGCCGCGCGGAACCCGCTGAACAGCAGCAACGACCCGAGCAGGGGCCCGACGAAGGCTCCCGCCTGCCCGGCCGCCGAGAACACCGCCAGCACCTGCGCCCGGGGCGTTCCGCTCGCCGCCTCGTACCGCACGGCCTCGCGGGCGGTCTCCGACTCGACGGCGGGCGAGAAGAGCGCGGCGGCGAAGCCGATGAGCAGCACCGCCCCGACGACGGTGCCCGTGGACCCGGCGAACGCCAGCCACACGAACCCCGCGATCCGCAGCACACACCCCACCAGCACCACGGGCCTCGGCCCGAAGCGGTCGGTCAGCGCACCGCCCACCATGAACAGCCCCTGCTGACTGAACGTCCGCAGTCCCAGCACCAGCCCGACGGCCCAACCGGCCATGCCGAGGGTCCCGCCGAGGTGCTGGGCGAGGTAGGGCAGGACGGCGTAAAAGCCGACGTTGAAGGCGAGCTGGGTGCTGATGAGGAGGCGGAGGTAGGAGGGCAGGGCGCGGATCTCGGCGAGGGCGCGCGGATTCCAGCACCTCCGGCGGGTGAGGAGCGAGGTCCGGGGCGGAGCCCCGGGGGCGGGACCGCTCTCCGGCCCGCCGCTCACGCCCGTACCTTTTCCAGCGCGGGCTCGGCGAACTTGTCCACAGGTGTGGATATCTCTGTAGGTGTGGATATCTCTGCCTCTGCCTGACCCCGCCGCCGCACAGGCTGCCCCGTCCCCCCGACCGCCCCCCACAGCACCGCCAGGACTCCCAGCAGCACCAACGCCCCCGCCGGTGCCAGCACCGACCAGGGGGCACGCTCCGCGTACGGCATGTTCTCCGCCAGCATGCGGCCCCACTCGGGGGCCGGCGGGGCCGCGCCCAGGCCCAGGAAGCCCAGCGAGGCCAGGGCGAGCGCGATCGCCGGAATGCGCAGCACCGCGTGCCGCAGGACCGGCGGGAGCACCCCAGGCAGCACGTGCCGCCGCAGCACCCAGGCCCGGCCCGCGCCCAGCGACTCCGCCACCGCGACGTGCGGAGCCGCACGTTCCAGGACGTACAGCGCCCGGGTGTGCGCGGCGAGCGGAGCCCAGGCCACCACCGCGACGGCCAGCGCCGATGCCCCCGCGCCGGGTCCGGCGATCCCCGCCACGACCAGTCCGGTGACGATCGCGGGCAGTGCGTTGACCATCTCGGTGAAGCCGTCCGCACCGGCGCGGGCGGGCAGCATTCCCACCAGCACGCCCACCACCAGCGTCACCACTGTCACCGCCAGTGCTGCCAGTACCGTCCGCCCCGCCCCGTGCCCGAGACGGGCCAGCGTGTCGCGGCCCAGCGAGTCCGTTCCGAGCGGATGCGCACCGGTGGGGCCCGACAGTCTGGCCGCCACATCGATCCCGTACGGATCCCGCAGCAGCCCCGCCACCACGGTCCCCACGAACACCACCGTCAGCAGCACGGCCGCCCACCGCACCGCCCGCCCGGCGTCCAGCCGCGGCCTGACCAGCGCGGGCAGCGCGCCGTCGCGCACCGCGGGCCCCACCAGCACCCGCCCGATCCCCCGTACCGCGAGCCCCGCCAGCACTCCCACCACCAGCAGCACCAGTACCGACGCCTGAAGCACCGGCAGGTCCTGGGCGAGCGCGGCGCCTAGGGCGGTCCCGCCGAGACCCGGAATCGCGAAGAGCGTCTCGACCGCGACCGCCCCGCCGGTCAGCCCGACCACCACGAATCCGAACTGCGGCAGCACCCCCGGCAGCGACCGCCGCAGCGCGTGCCGCGCCACACGCCGCCCAGGGATCCCACCCGCCACGGCGGCCTTCGCCCAAGGTTCCGCGAAGGCGGCCGGGAGCGCGTCGTCGACCAGCCGGCCGAGCAGTGCCCCGGCCGGAACTCCCATGGCCACAGCGGGCAGTACGACGTCCCCGAAGGTCCCCCAGCCGACGGCCGGGAACCACCGCAGCTGCACGGCGAAGACCGTCGCCAGCACCGCCGCGATCAGGAACTCCGGCAGCGCGGCCGGCACCGCGCCGACCACACCCGCCCGCGTACGTACGATTCTCCGCCGCGCCCCGAGCCGCAGCGTCCGCAGACACAGCAGCCCGGCCAGCACCACGGCCACCAGCAGTGAGCAGCCCATCAGCGTCAGCGAGACCCCGAGCGCGGCGCTCACGTCGGGACCGACGGGCGCGCCCGACACCCACGACGTGCCGAAGTCCCCGTGCGGCAGAGCGCCGAGCCAGCCGCCGAGCACGTGCGAGGGACCGCCGTCGAGCCCGGTCTCGGCGCGGATCGCGGCGAGCGTCTCGGGCGTCGGAGGCCGGTCGGCGTAGCGCGCGTGGAGGATCGTCAGCGCGGGATCGTTGCTGGTCAGCCAGGGCAGCAGCCCGATGACCAGCACCACCGCGAGAAGGGCGACCCCCCTCCCCAGCAATCCCCGCAGCCCCCGCAATTCCTGCAATCCCTGCAATCCCTGCAATCCCTGCAGCCTCATCCGATACGAGTGTCGGCGGTGACCAGCGTCCGCTCCATCGGGTCGAGCGCGACGCCTTCGACGCCCTCGCCGACCCCCTGCACGAACCGCTCGTGCACCAGCGGAACCACTGCGTCCGTACCCAGTACGGCCGCCTCGGCCCGCATCTCGGCCGCCTGCCTGGCCGGGGTGTCCACGGCGGCGACGGTCTTCGCGACCGCCTCGTCGACCTTCTTGTCGCAGAGCTGCGAGATGTTGAATGACCCGGCGCAGGTGAAGTCACTGCCCAGGTACGAGGACGGATCCCCGGTGTCCAGGAGGGTGTTGCGCGGCAGGACGAACGCGTCGAACTTCCCGCCCAGCGCGTCCGCCTCCATCTGCGCGTAGTCCCGTACGTCCTGCCGGACCTTGAACCCGGCCTTCTCCAGCTGCTGTTGGACGGCGGTGGCGACCTCGGGCAGTTCGGGCCGGTTGGTGTACGTGGCGAGGACGATCTCCCCGGCCTGCGCGGCCTTGTCCTCGGTAGCGGCGGCGACCCGGCCCTCGACAGGCACGCGCTGCTTGGCGGCCCACGCGACGCCGGGCCCGAAGAGGCCCTGCGCGGTGTCGGCCCGGCCCTCGTACACGCCCTCGGCCAGCGCCTTGCTGTCGATGGCGGTACGTACGGAGGCCCGCAGTCCGGCGTCCGCGAAGGGGCCCTTCTCGGTGTTCAGGTAAAGGCTGTTGGTCCGCGCGGTCGGCACCTCGCGGGCCTGGCCCTCCTCCAGGAGGGAGGCCTGCGAGACCGGGATGTACTCGGCGATGTCGATCTGTCCGGCGCGCAGCGCGTTCGCCCGCGCCTTGCCGTCGGCGACGAACTTCACGTCGGCTCCGGGTGCCTTGGCCTTCGTGCCCCAGTAGGAATCGTTCCTGGTCAGCGTGGCGCTGACGGCTCCGTTGACCTTGCTGAGGGTGTACGGGCCGGTGGCGTGCCCAGCGGGGTTCACCTTGCCGCCCGGGTAGGCGCCCGCCGACAGGATCGCCAGCGAGGGATTGGCCAGTCGCTGGGGCAGCAGCGGGTCGGCCTTCTTCGTCGTGACGCGTACGCGCTGCGCGCCTTCGGCCTTGGCGTCGATGTCGGTGTCGCTGAGGACACGCGGCTTGGGCGAGGCCTTCTCGGCGGCGGCCAGTGAGCGGACGACGGACTCGGCGTCGACCGGCTTGCCGTCCTGGAAGACGGCCTTGCGGAGGGTGAACGTCCAGGCCTTGTCGCCGTCGGGCTTCCACTCGGTGGCGAGCGCGGGGAGGGCCTCGCCGTTCTTGCCGAGCGCGGTCAGGCCCTCGACGACCGCGAGCCGACTGAGGATCACCGCGTCGTCGCCGAACGGGGACATGGCCTGCGTGGGCGGGAAGGCGAGCGCGACGCGCAGCCGGCCGCCTTCGCCCGAGCCCGACGCGCTGCCGGAACCACCGCCTCCGCAGGCCGTGACGGTCAGGGCGAGCGTGGCGGCTGTCGCTGCGAGGGGCAGCGCACGACGACGTATGAAGGACATGGCAGGACTCTACCTGAAAATGATTGTCAGATTACATAGTCCTGGTGCGCGGCCTTCTGTGCGAGCGGCAGCTCGAAGTGGACGATGCCCTGCCCCCCGCCGGGCAGCTTCCGCTCGTCGCAGACCTCGGTCGCGAGCGAGCGCCAGAACGGCTCGGCGCCCGGTACGGCCGGATCGGTGTGCAGATAGACCGACTCGTACCCGCCGGCCTCCATGACGAAGTCGCGCAGTTCCCGCACGAGCGCGCGGGCAAGCCCGTGCCGCCGGTGCTTTGGGCGTACGTAGATCCGGCAGAGCTGGGCGGTGGTCCCGGACGGGAAGCGCGCGGCGACCCACTCGGGGTTCGGCGGCGACTGGGGTCCCTGGTCGCGGACCGCGCCGGTGGCGACGATCTCGCCGTCCTTCTCGACGACGAGGAGAGTGCGCCGCACGGGGCGCAGATACGTTCCGTCGAGGTCGATGATGTCCGCGTGCCAGCGCGGTACGTAACCGGACTTCAGGTCGCGGTAGACGGTGTCGAGCATGACGGCCCGCGCCCCGCCGATGTCTTCGGCAGTCGCGGTCCGCAGCACGTAATCGGCGGGTGCGGGTGCTTGGCCGTCCGGTGCGGGTACGTGCGCCCGGCCGTCCGTCCGAACCGCAGTCGTCACAGTCACCGGTCGCCTCCACTCGTGCCACAGCTTTGCGGCACCAGCGTACGTGCAAACGATATGCAATAAGAGGACGGCCGGGGCAGGCCCGGATCGACGGACCTGGCTCGGGGCAGGCCCGGATCGTACGGATCGGGCTCGGGTCAGGCCCGGATCATATGGACCGGGCTCGGGTCAGGCCCGGTAGACCAGAGCGGTGGCGATCGCCGCGAGCCCCTCGGCCCGCCCGGTGAGGCCCAGTCCGTCGCTCGTCGTCCCGGACACCGACACCGGCGCCCCGACGGCCGCGCTCAGCACCTTCTGCGCCTCTTCGCGCCGCTTGCCGACCTTTGGGCGTACGCCGACGACCTGCACCGCCACGTTCCCGATCTCGAAGCCCTCGGCCCGTACGATCCGGGCCGCCTCGGTCAGCAGCGTCACCCCGGACGCCCCGGCCCACTGGGGCCGCCCCGTCCCGAAGTGCGCGCCGAGGTCGCCGACCCCGGCCGCCGAGAACAGCGCGTCGCAGGCCGCATGGGCGACGACGTCGGCGTCCGAGTGCCCGGCGAGCCCGAACTCCTCGTTCTCCCAGTGCAGCCCGGCGCACCACAGCTCGCGCCCGCGCTCGAAGGCGTGGATGTCGGTCCCGATCCCGACCAGCGGAATGACAGGGGCAGGGGTCTTCTCAGAAGCCATCGTTGGCCCTCCTCCGTGCGAGTACCGCCTCGGCCAGCACCAGGTCCAGCGGCCTGGTCACCTTGAACGCCTCTTCGTGCCCCGGCACCACCACGACCGGCTCCCCCATCCGCTCGACCATGCCCGCACAGTCCGTCGCACCCTCGCCCGTCGCCGCTACGGATCCGTGCGCGCGCACCAGCGTGGCTCGGTCGAAGCCCTGCGGTGTCTGCACGGCCCGCAGCAGCGCCCGCTCGGGCGTCGCCACGACCGGCTCGGGGCTCCCGTCGGACCGCGGCTCGACCTGCTTGACGGTGTCGGCGAGCGGCAGCGCGGGTACGACCGCGGGCGCTCCGCCCCGTACCGCTTCGACGACGGCGTCCACGGTGTCCACCGGGACGAGCGGACGTGCCGCGTCGTGCACCAGTACGGCGGTGATGTCGTCCGGCAGTGCGTCGAGGCCGAGCTTCACGGACTCCTGGCGGGTGTCGCCGCCGGGCACGACCAGGAACGCGGTGCGCTCGGGCAGCGCGTGCTCGTACTCGTCGAGGAGGGCCTTGACCTCGCCCGCTCCGTCCGCCGGGGCCACCACGACCACCAGGGAGACGGCCCGCGAGGCGGCCATCGCGCGGACGGCGTGGACCAGCATCGGGGTCCCGTTGAGGGTCCGCAGCGCCTTGGGCGCACCCGGTCCCAGACGTATGCCGCGGCCTGCGGCGGGGATCACCGCGGCGGTGCGGCCGCCGGGCTCGGTGGGTGCAGAGGTCTCTTCGGCTGCCATCGGCTTCTCCGGAGGTTTGTCGACTCGCCCGACATGGGTATGGCCTCAGCTAGCCGAGCGCGGCGCACCTGACCGGACCCTTCCGTGACAGTCGGCCGGGGTGGCGCATCGGCACTGAACGCATCGGCCCTGAAGCACACCGCACGCGGAAATGATCTTCAAAGTTAAAAATGATGCCGCGGTCTCCACCGGCCGACTGCGGACACAGTCGATCGACGGACACCGCGGCATCACAACAAATCAACGCACACACCGGGTTACCGGCATGTGGAGTTACGACGCGAGAACCTCGTCCAGCAGGGCCTCGGCCTTGTCCTCATTGGTGTTCTCCGCGAGGGCCAGCTCGCTCACCAGAATCTGGCGCGCCTTCGCGAGCATGCGCTTCTCGCCGGCGGAGAGACCGCGCTCGCGCTCACGACGCCACAGGTCGCGCACTACCTCGGCGACCTTGATGACATCGCCAGAGGCGAGCTTCTCCAGATTTGCCTTGTAACGACGGGACCAGTTCGTCGGCTCTTCTGCATACGGTGCCCGCAGCACCTCGAAGACCCGGTCAAGCCCGTCCTGCCCAACCACATCGCGAACGCCGACGAACTCCGCATTGTCCGCCGGTACACGAACCGTCAAGTCGCCCTGGGCGACCTTGAGCACCAAGTAGGTCTTGTCCACGCCTTTGATCTGGCGAGTCTCAATGGCCTCGATCAGCGCGGCCCCGTGATGGGGATAGACCACGGTGTCGCCAACCTTGAACGTCATGTGACAGGTACCCCTTCCGTGGCTATCCAGAGTAACACGGAAACCGCTTGTTCTGAATGGCGTTTCCGCAGGTCAGGGCATATCTCGGGGCTTGACAACTGCAACAGGAACGTGCTGCGACAGCCTTCCGGAAGACGGTATTCGCAGGTGGGAGCGGCTCTGCGGGCGAAGAGAAACGCGTACGGTACACACATCACGGAGCCCCGGACAGGGCCGAGAAGTCCCAGTTTGCCGGGTTCCGCAAGGTGAACTTCGTCTACTCCGTTCGGAGATAGCTCACCCGTACGGCGGCAATCGCCGGCAATCGGGAATTGATCACGGGCGCCCGGCGATCCGCCCCGTGATCAATTCCGCGGCGCGCCTCGCATTCCCCGGGCAATATCCCCCGACCGCGCTCGGCCCGAACGTTTCGCGCCATTGAAGGCTGTACGAAATCGCGCCTTCGTACACCTCGGTGATCAGCTCGGGATCGCCGCGGGATCAACTCGGGATCGCCGCGGGATCAGCTCGGGATCGCCGCGGGATCAGCTCGGGATCGCCGCGGAACCGCTTCCGCGTTCACTTCGCGAGCGCTCCCTTGATCGCCCCTGCGACCGCCGGGGGCGCATCGTTGCGCCGACGGCGCATGTGAGCGGGGCACGAGCGGGGGCGGGTCGGGTGCGGAGGCCGGTCGGCGGCTCGGTAACCTAAGCGCGCATTAAGCATGCAGTTCTCGCACCACGCAGTTCTTGCGCGCCGTGCAGTTCTCGCACGCCGTGCAGTCCGCCCGTCCGTTACGTCCTAGGAGTTGCCGCCGCCGTGAGCCGCAGCCTTCGACGCGGCACTCTCGCCGCTACCGCCCTCGCGTTCTCGATCGTCTCGCTCGCCGCCTGCGGTGCAGGCAACGATGCCCAGACGCTGGCCGTCAAGCCCGACAACGCTGCGATCTCCGTCGACAACGGCAAGATCAAGATCCAGAACGCGACAGTGATCACCCAGCCGCGCGAGAAGACCAAGGGCAACGCCGTCGGCGCCGGTCCCGCGGTCGTCGCCGCGACGGTCTTCAACAACGGCGACAAGCCGCAGACCCTCGACGCCGTCAAGCTGGGCGGCAGCAGCGCCGCGGTGAAGCTCACCCCGGCCAAGGGCAGCACCGGAAAGATCACCGTTCCGGCCGGCGGCTCCGTGGTCATCGGCGGCAAGGACAACGCCTCGGCCGTCGTGGCCGACGGCCGCGAGTCCGCCCAGAACGGCAACGCCCAGCCGGTCACCTTCAGCTTCAGCGAGACCGGCAACGTGACGCTGCGCGCGTTCGTCGTCCCGGCCACCGGCTACTTCGAGGGCTTCGGCCCGGAGAAGGTCCCGGCCGCCCCGTCGGGCACGCCGACCGCCCCGGCCGGCACGCCGACGGGCTCCGCCACCGGCACGCCGGGCGGCAGCCAGTCGGGCAGCCCGGCGAAGACCGGCCAGTCGGGCACCCCGGACAAGAACGCGTCCTCGCCCGCGTCCCCCGCGGGTCACTGACGCACCGGATGTGACGAGGCCCCCGCCAGGATCTGGCGGGGGCCTCGTCGTCTGTGCACGGGCAGGGCTTACGGCTCGAACTTGTAGCCCAGGCCGCGCACCGTGACCAGGTAGCGCGGGGCGCCCGGGTCCGGTTCGATCTTCGCGCGCAGGCGCTTGACGTGGACGTCGAGGGTCTTGGTGTCGCCGACGTAGTCCGCGCCCCAGACCCGGTCGATGAGCTGCATACGGGTCAGCACACGGCCCGCGTTGCGCAGCAGCATCTCCAGGAGGTCGAACTCCTTCAGCGGGAGGTCGATCTTGGCGCCGGAGACCGTGACGACGTGGCGGTCCACGTCCATCCGGACCGGGCCCGCCTCCAGGGCCGCCGGAGTGACCTCCTCCGGCTCCCCCCTGCGGCGCAGTACGGCGCGGATGCGGGCGATCAGCTCGCGGGAGGAGAAGGGCTTCGTGACGTAGTCGTCGGCCCCTATCTCCAGCCCGACCACCTTGTCGATCTCACTGTCCTTGGCGGTCACCATGATCACCGGGACGTTGGAGCGGACGCGCAGCTGGCGGCAGACCTCCGTACCGGGCAGGCCGGGCAGCATCAGGTCGAGCAGGACGAGGTCGGCGCCGTTGCGCTCGAACTCGTCGAGGCCGTCGGGGCCGGTGGCCGCGATCGCCACCTCGAAGCCCTCCTTGCGGAGCATGTAGGACAGGGCGTCGCTGAAGGATTCCTCGTCCTCGACGACGAGCACTCGGGTCACGGAAGGACCTCCGGGGCAGGGGTGTTCTCACGGATGGGGGTCTTGGTGGTCTTGTACGTGGTCCGGTACGTGCTGTCGGCTGCCGGGGCTTCGTCTTCGAAGTCCTCGACCGCGTCGACGTCGTCGGGGCCGACGAGGGGGCGGCCGGGGGTGTGTTCCACCCTGGCCTCCCTGACGGAGCCCGCTTCGGGCAGCCGCAGGGTGAAGGTGGAGCCCTGTCCCTCCGAGCTCCAGACGGTGACCTCCCCGCCGTGCGAGGCGGCCACGTGCTTGACGATGGCCAGGCCCAGGCCCGTACCTCCGGTGGCGCGGGAACGGGCCGGGTCGACGCGGTAGAACCGCTCGAAGACCCGCTCGCGGTCGCGCTCGGAGATGCCTATGCCCTGGTCGGTGACGGCTATCTCTATGAGGTCGCCGCCCGGTGCGGAGATCCGGCGGGCGGCGACGCCCACCCGGGTGCGGGCGGAGCTGTAGTTGACGGCGTTCTCGACGAGGTTGCCGAGGGCGGCGGCGAGCTGGCCGCGGTTGCCCCAGACGTGCAGGCCCGAGGTGCCGCCGGCCTGCATGGTGATCTGCTTGGTGGAGGCGGTGTGCCGGCTGCGGTCGATCGCCTCGGCGACCAGCTCGTCCACCCGGACCGGCTCGGAGTCCTCCAAGGGGTCGTCGTTCTGCACCCGGGAGAGGTCGATGAGCTCCTGGACCAGTGAGGTGAGGCGGGTCGCCTCGATCTGCATCCGGCCGGCGAAGCGGGTGACCGCCTCCGGGTCGTCGGAGGCGTCCATGACGGCCTCGGAGAGCAGCGAGAGCGCGCCCACCGGGGTCTTCAGCTCGTGGCTGACGTTGGCGACGAAGTCGCGTCGTACGGCTTCGATACGACGGGCCTCCGTCAGGTCCTCCACCAGGAGCAGTACGAGGCGGGAGCCCAGCGGCGCGACCCGGGCCGACACCGCGAGGGCCTCGCCCCGGCCGGTGCCCCGGCGTGGCAGGTCGAGCTCGACCTGGCGTATCTCGCCGTCCCTCCTGGTGTCGCGAGCCATGTGCATCATCGGCTCGACTGCCAGCTTTCCGCCTCGGACCAGGCCCAGCGCGTACGCCGCCGAGCTGGCCTTCACCACGTTGTCGCTCTCGTCGAGAACGACCGCGGACGAGCGGAGCACGGAGAGGACGGTGTCCACCCCTGGCGGCAGCGTGGCGCTCACCTCGGTCCGCAGTGCGGACCTGGTGGGTCGCTTCTGGTCGCGTTCGCTCCAGCGGAACGCCAGCATGGCGATGATGCCGGTGCAGAGACCGGCCATCGCTGCTGCTGCGGCGACCGCCGCGTTCACGTCCATGTGCACAAGGTTATGCCTGGTCACTGACACAGCCCCAAGCGAATGGGTGTCAGCTCGAACGTTCGTCGCCCAGAGTTCACCGAGGGGACCGCACTGGTTCACTTCGGCGGCCGGAACCGGACGCGTGGCGCACGAATGCTGGGAGCGTGGGGGCCGGAGCCCCGCCAGACCCCGGAATCACCGCTGCACTCCCCTGCAGCCGGCCACACTCAGGAAGTAGGAACCCCATGCGGGACGCGTACCACGAGGAACTCGACTCGATCGGTGAGGACCTGGTCGAGATGGCCCGCCTCGTCGGCTCGGCCATCGGGCGCGCCACCACGGCCATGCTCGATGCCGATCTCAAGCTCGCCGAGAGCGTGATCGCCGCCGACCAGAAGGTCGACGACCTCCAGCACAACCTGGAGGCGCGTGCGATCGCCCTGCTCGCCCGGCAGCAGCCGGTCGCCACCGACCTCCGTATCGTCGTCACCTCTTTGAGGATGAGCGCGGACCTGGAGCGCTCGGGCGACCTCGCCCAGCACGTGGCGAAGCTGGCCCGGCTGCGCTTCCCCGCCAAGGCCGTGCCGAACGACCTGCACGCGACCATCCTGGAGATGGGGCAGCTGGCGCAGCGCCTGATGGCGAAGGCGGCCGAGGTCATCATCACCAAGGACGTCGACCTCGCGCTCCAGCTGGAGCAGGACGACGACGAGATGGACCTGCTGCACCGCACGCTCTTCCAGCACCTGATGGACGACCGCTGGAAGCACGGCATCGAGACCGCCGTCGACGTCACCCTGCTCGGCCGCTACTACGAGCGCTTCGCGGACCACGCGGTGTCGGTCGCCAAGCGGGTCGTCTACCTGGTGACGGGCGAGCACGCGGACGAGATCCAGGCGGCGCAGGACAACTCCGCGCAGGCGTAACGGAGCGACACCTCGCCCGGCGCATCAACTCCCGTGCCTCCACGCGCTGTTGATGCGCCCGCCGGATGGGCATGCAATGGGTGAGGGGCGGCCGTACGGCCGATCCCCCGCCGCGCCTTCGAGGAGGACCCATGGCTCTGCCCACTCCCACCGCCCCCGCGGTGACGGCCCCCACCGGCGGGGCGCTCTCCTGCGGCTGCGGTCCTGGCTGCCAGTGCGGCTGCCAGTCCGGCGGCTCCTGCCAGTGCGGCGGCGGCTGCGGCTGACCGCCTGCCGAACGACGAGGAGGGGCCCGGCCCGCACCGCGCGGACCGGGCCCCTCGTCGTACGGGCGGGTGGGCTACTTCTTCTTGCCCTGGTTCTTGACGGCCTCGATGGCCGCGGCGGCCGCGTCCGGGTCGAGGTACTTGCCGCCCTTGGTGACGGGGCGGAGGTCGGCGTCGAGCTCGTAGTAGAGCGGGATGCCGGTCGGGATGTTCAGGCCGGTGATGTCCTCGTCGGAGATGCCGTCGAGGTGCTTGACCAGGCCGCGGAGGCTGTTGCCGTGGGCGGCGACCAGGACGGTCTTCCCGTCGAGGAGGTCCGGGACGATGCCGTCGTACCAGTACGGCAGCATGCGCTCGACGACGTCCTTGAGGCACTCGGTGCGGGGGCGCAGCTCCGAGGGGATCGTGGCGTAGCGCGGGTCGTCGGACTGCGAGAACTCCGCGCCGTCCGCCAGGACCGGCGGCGGGGTGTCGTACGAGCGACGCCACAGCATGAACTGCTCCTCGCCGAACTCGGCGAGGGTCTGCGCCTTGTCCTTGCCCTGGAGGGCGCCGTAGTGGCGCTCGTTCAGGCGCCAGCTGCGGTGGACCGGGATCCAGTGGCGGTCCGCGGACTCCAGCGCGAGCTGGGCGGTGCGGATGGCGCGCTTCTGGAGCGAGGTGTGCAGTACGTCCGGGACCAGGCCGGCGGCCGTGAGCAGCTCACCGCCGCGCACTGCCTCCTTCTCGCCCTTCTCGGTGAGGTTGACGTCCACCCAGCCGGTGAACAGGTTCTTCGCGTTCCATTCGCTCTCGCCGTGGCGGAGGAGGATCAGCTTGTACGGTGCGTCGGCCATGCGTACGAGCCTAATGGACATTCGGGGTACCCCGCTCAGCCGTCCACGCGCGCACCTGTACGCGCGTGAATTGACGGTCCGCGTCAATTGAGTAGCGACCGGGACGACCGCGTACGTAAGTTGCACCTGTCCAGTGAGCCACTTACGCCCTCGGGGGGCCGCCCATGTCCGCAGCAGGTCTGAGGCGTGTCGTGCGCGAGAGCGTCTCGGGGCTTCCCCGGGAGTTCTGGTGGCTCTGGACGAGCACCTTGGTGAACCGTCTGGGGGCTTTTGTCGCCACTTTCATGGCCCTGTATCTGACGTTGGACCGCGGCTACTCGGCCACGTACGCGGGACTGGTGGCGGCTCTGCACGGGCTCGGCGGTGTCGTCTCCTCGCTCGGTGCGGGTGTGCTGGCGGACCGGCTGGGGCGGCGGCCCACCATGCTGATCGCGCAGACGTCCATGGCGTTCTCCGTCGCGCTCCTCGGCTTTGTGCAGCATCCGGTCGCGATCGCCGCCGTCGCCTTCCTGGTGGGCATGGCGAGCAGCGCGTCGCGGCCGGCCGTGCAGGCGATGATGGCGGACATCGTGAAGCCCGAGGACCGGGTGCGGGCGTTCTCGCTCAACTACTGGGCGATCAACATGGGGTTCGCGGTCTCGTCGGCCGGTGCCGGTTTCCTCGCCGAATACAGCTATCGCGCCGGCTTCCTCATAGAGGCGGCGATGACGCTGGTCTGCGCGGCGGTGGTGTTCCTGAAGCTGCCGGAGTCGCGGCCCGAGCGGACGGTCGCCGAAAAGGCCGCCGAACCGGTGGTCGGGCTCGGGACCGTGCTGCGCGACGGGCGCTTCATGAGCGTGGTGGGTCTTTCGTTCCTGGTGGCGCTGATCTTCCAGCAGGGGTACGTGGCGCTGCCGGTGGCGATGGGCACGGACGGGTTCAGCAGCTCCGACTTCGGTACCGCGATCGCCGTCAACGGCGTGCTGATCGTGGCGCTCCAGATCCCGGTCACCCGGTTCATCGAGCACCGCGACCCGCGCCGGCTGCTGATCGTCTCGTCGCTGCTCGCGGGGTACGGGTTCGGGCTGACCGCCTTCGCCGGATCGCTCGGGGTGTACGCCCTGACCGTGTGCGTGTGGACACTGGCCGAGATCATCAGCTCGCCGGTCCAGACGGGGCTCGTGGTCCGGCTCTCGCCGGTGCACGGGCGCGGCCGCTACCAGGGCATGTACACGATGTCGTGGGCGGTGGCGGCACTGACCGCACCGCTGATGGGCGGCTTCGTGATCGACCGGTTCGGCTCCGCGTGGCTGTGGGGCGTGTGCGCGGTGATCGGGATGGTGGCGGCCGGCGGGTACGGGCTGCTGATGCGGAACCTGCCTCAAGAGGCGGCGCCGGTCGAGCGGGTCTCCGTACCGGAGGAGGGCGCGGTGGCGAAGCCGACGGAGGTCACGCCGGCCGCATAACCGCGTGCGTCAGTCGCGCGGCTTCGTCAGGTGCGCGAAGGCGTCCAGGTTGCGGGTGGACTCGCCGCGCGAGACGCGCCAGGCGTACTCCTTGCGGATGGCGGTGGCGAAGCCCAGCTCCAGGAGGGTGTTGAAGCTGCCGTCGGCCGCCTCCAGGACGGAGCCGAGGAGGCGGTCGATCTCGTCGGGGGTGACGGCCGCCAGGGGCAGCTTTCCGGCGAGGTAGACGTCGCCGAGGGAGTCGATCGCGTAACTCACCCCGTACAGGCGCAGGTTGCGCTCCAGGAGCCAGCGGTGGACGGCCTCGTGGTTCTCGTCGGGGTGGCGGATCACGAAGGCGTTCAGCGAGAGCGAGTGCTGTCCGAGGATCAGGGAGACCGTGGTGGACAGCTTGCGGGTGCCGGGGAGCTTGACCACGTAGGAGCCCGGCCGGGGGCTCTCCCACTCCAGCTCGGCCTCTTTGAGGGTCGCTTCGAGGGTGTCCCGTGCGTCAACAGTGCGCGCCGTGTCAGCCATGGTGCGAGCGTACTTGGCGGCGGTGTTCGTGCATCGCCGCGGTGTAGACGTCCGCGGTGGCCGACGCTGCGGTGTCCCAGCCGAAGGCCTGGGCGTGTCGGGCGGCTGCCGCACCCATGCTGCTCACGAGTGCGGGGTGGTCGATGAAGCGGCGCAGGGCGCATGCGTACGCGGCCGGGTCGTGCCCCTCCACGAGGAAGCCGGTCGACCCGTCCCGTACGGCGACGGGCAGGCCTCCGACGGCTGCGGCGACGACCGGTGTGCCGGTGGCCTCCGCCTCGATGGCGACGAGCCCGAAGGACTCGCTGTAGGACGGCATGACGAGGACGGAAGCGGCGCGGAACCAGTCGGCGAGGCGGTCCTGGCCGACCGGCGGGCGGAAGCGGACGACGTCGGCGATGCCGAGGCGGGCGGCAAGCTTCTGGAGCTTCTCCGGCTTGGCCATGCCGGAGCCGCTGGGGCCGCCGACGATCGGCACGACCAGCTTCGTACGGAGCGAGGGGTCGTCGGCGAGGAGGACGGCGACGGCGCGCAGCAGGATGTCGGGGGCCTTGAGGGGCTGGATGCGGCCGGCGAAGAGCGGTACGAACGCCTCTTGAGGCAGCCCGAGCCGGTCGCGGGCGGCGGCGCGCCCGTCGGCCGGACGGAAGCGTTCCAGGTTCACGCCGGGGTGGACGACGGCGACCCGGCCGGGGTCGGCCTCGTAGAAGCGGACCAGCTCGTCGGCCTCCTCGGCGGTGTTCGCGATGAGGCGGTCGGCGGCGCGGACGATCTGGGTCTCGCCGATGACGCGGGCGGCGGGCTCCGGGGTGTCGCCCTCGGCGAGGGAGGCGTTCTTGACCTTGGCCATGGTGTGCATGGCATGGACGAGGGGGACGCCCCAGCGGTCGGCGGCGAGCCAGCCGACGTGGCCGGAGAGCCAGTAGTGGGAGTGGACCAGGTCGTAGTAGCCGGGGCGCTGTCCGGCCCAGGCCTGCATCACGCCGTGGGTGAAGGCACAGAGCTGGGCGGGCAGCTCCTCCTTGGCAAGGCCCTCGTACGGCCCGGCGTCTATGTGGCGCACCAGGACGCCGGGGGCGAGCTCCACGCTCGGGGGCAGGCCGCCGGTGGTGGCCCTGGTGAAGATCTCCACCTCTATGTTGATCGCGGCGAGCCGCTTGGCGAGCTCGACGATGTAGACGTTCATGCCGCCCGCGTCGCCGGTGCCGGGCTGGTGCAGCGGCGAGGTGTGCACGCTGAGCATGGCGATACGGCGGGGCTTGCGGGCTGCGCCGGGGAGGCGGAGGCGGGGCGGGGCCGCCGCGGCCAGTGTGCCGGTGAGTCGGGAGACGTACTGGCTCACGTCGACGGTCCTCCTCGACTGATGCGGAGACATCTGCTCGCAGGCAGGTTCTGGGCAGGGCTGAGCGGGGGCGGTGCGGCCTTCCGAAGGGGGAGAACAGTGGAATTCCGCGGTCCATTTCCGTTTTGCCAAATCATTACCCGGCGAACGGGTGCGCCCGGCGCCGCTTAGGCTCGTTCCATGGCCTCCCGCACCTCTTCCTCGCGCCCCGTCGGCGCCGTCACCCGCGGGACCACCAACCCGAACCGGCTGCGGCGGATGGACCGCTGGATCGCCGCCGTGCACGGCCCGGCGCTGCACCGTACGGAGGGTGCGGTCGCCGTCGACCTGGGGTACGGGGCCGCGCCGTGGACGGCGGTGGAGCTTCTCGGGCGGCTGCGGACGGCGGCGCCCGCCGTCGAAGTGACCGGTATTGAGATCGAGCCCGCACGGGTGGCCGGGGCGAAGCCGTTCGAGCGGCCGGGGCTGACCTTCCGGCACGGGGGCTTCGAGGTGCCCCTGGAGGGCGGCCGGCGGCCGATGCTGATCCGGGCGGCGAACGTACTTCGACAGTACGACGAGGAGCAGGTGGCCGCCGTCTGGGAACGGCTCTGCGACCGGCTGGCACCGGGCGGGCTCCTGGTGGAGGGGACCTGCGACGAGATCGGGCGGCGGCACGTGTGGGTGGCGCTGGGGGCGCGGGGCCCGCGAACGGTCACCTTCGCGACCCGGCTGGCCTCCCTCGACCGGCCGTCCGACCTGGCGGAGCGGCTGCCGAAGGCGCTGATCCACCGGAACGTGCCGGGCGAGCCGGTGCACGCGTTCCTGCGGGACTTCGACCGGGCGTGGGCGGCGGCCGCGCCGTACGCGTCGCTGGGCGCGCGACAGCGGTGGATCAGGGCCGCCCGGGACCTGTCGGCGGACTGGCCGCTGACCGGGCCGCACTCCCCCGCCGGGCATGCGGCCGCGGACGGGGAGCGGCGCTGGCGGCAGGGCGAGGTGACCGTGCGCTGGGAGGCGCTGGCCCCGCGGAACGCCTCGTACCGGTGACGGAAGACCACGTACCGGTGAACAAGGCAGGTCATTGCCGCGGTGGGCGGAATTCGGGGAACGGGAAATCGATCTCGTTCGTCGGAGGGGTGTGCAGGGAAGGGCCGGAAGGTTCTTGGGGGTTGTGAGGGGATGCTGTTTCCGCCTCTGTCGCTTTTGCGGGAGGCGTGGCAGCATCGCGCAAGCACCGCCAAGTTACTGACGGTAAATCAGATTCTGACTCGCTCCGGGGGGAGCTCGTGAACCGAAGCCGTAGTAGCCGCAGGGACCGCAGCAGTAGCACCCTTGGCAGCAGCCGTGGGCGCGGACGTGGGCGCAGCCGTGGGCTCAGCCTCACGACCGCCATAGCGCTGGTCTGCGCGTTGAGCGTGCTGGTGCTGCCGGGGCAGGCGTCCGCCGCCCCGGAGCCGCCGCCCGCGGCCGGGGGCGATGCCGACAAGAGCCTGAACGACGTACGAAGAGAAATCGACGCGCTGTACCGCAAGGCCGCGGTCGCCACCGACGCCTACAACCTGGCGGAGGATCAGACGCAGAACCAGTCCGGCGAGATCGTGAAGCTGGCCAAGTCGATCGTCTCGGGCGAGAACCGGATCAACACCCTCAAGGACCGCCTGGGCGCACAGGCCCGCGCGCAGTACCGGACGGGCGGGGTGCCGCAGAGCGCACAGCTGATGCTGAGCGGCGACCCGGACTTCTTCCTCCAGGGCGCCGGCCGGATGCAGCAGGGCCAGGCCGCGATCAAGGGGATGCTGGGCGAACTGACCAGGACCCAGGAGGACTTGCGGACGTACTCCCAGGACGCCGGCCGCGAGTGGCAGAAGCTGGAGGCCAACCGCAAGCGCAAGGAGAAGGCACAGAAGGAAGTCAAGAAGCAGATCGCCGCGGCGGAGACGCTGGAGGCCCGCCTGGAGAAGAAGGAGCGCACCCGGCTGCTGGAGCTGGAGCGCGATGAGCAGTACCGCTCGCAGACGACCTGGCTGAACTCCGGCGCGCTGAAGAACGGCGGCAGGGGCGGCGCGGCGGCGACGGCACAGGGCAAGCAGGCGGTGGCCTACGCGACGGACCAGATCGGTGATCCGTACGTATGGGGCGCGGAGGGACCCGACGCCTTCGACTGCTCGGGCCTCACCCAGCAGGCGTGGGCGTCGGCGAGCCGGGGGATACCGCGGACGTCGCAGGAGCAGTGGCGGCTGCTGCCGAGGGTCTCGGTGGCGGACATGCGGCCCGGGGACCTGATCATCTACTTCTCGGACGCGAGCCATGTGGGGATGTACGTGGGCGACGGCGCGATCGTGCACGCACCGAGGCCGGGGCGGACTGTGACGATTGCGGGGGCGGGGTCCATGCCGATATTGGGTGTGGTGCGGCCGGGGTAGTGACGGGGGCCAGGGGCGGCCCTCGGACCCGAGCGGCGGGGGGTCGTGCGGGGGTGATCTTTGTCATGGGGTGTGGGGCGGGGGGAGCGTGCCGGATCCGTGGTGGGACGCGGCTTATGCCTGGCCGGGGGCGGTGAAGACGGTCGGCATATGACCGGTGCGGAATCGTGAACGGCATTCCGTTGCGGCGCCCGGTACCGCTAAGGTCCCCGTTTGGCGGGGCGTCGTTCGGCGTCCCACCGCGCCCTCGGGGGGAGGGAAGGAACCGAACCGATGCCCGTACCCATACCGCGGCAGAGAGTAGTGCCCGCCGTGGAAAGCGGTCAGGCCGGCCCTCAGCACACCGCGCCCCAGCAGCCGACCGACCTCACGCTGCTGGTGATCGAGAACGATCCGGCGGATGCCTTCGCCGTGCCGGACCTGCTCGAATCCGCAGGCGGTCCCCGCGTCCGTGTCCGCACCGCCCGCAACCTCACCGAGGCCGGCCGGCTGCTCACCGACGACGTGCACTGCATCCTGCTCGACCTGGCGCTGCCGGGCTGCGGCACCTGCGCGGAGTGCCGCGAGGACAGCGAGAACGGCGACGGGAGCGGCGACGGCGGCAGTCCGCTGGGTGCGCTCCGCGACGTACTGCGGATGGCGCCCCATCACGCCGTGCTGGCGCTGACCCCGCCCGACCGGGCCGAGCACGCCGCCGAGGCGGTCCGGGCGGGCGCCCAGGACTTCCTGTTCCGCGACGAGCTGGACGGCCGGCTGCTGAGCCGCGCCATCCGGTACGCGGTGGAGCGCAAGCGCGCCGACACCGCCTCGTACAAACTGGCCGAGTCCCGGCTGCACGCCCAGGAGAACGCCCGGCTGGAGCGCGGTCTGCTTCCGACGCCGCTGCTGGACGGGTCGGACCTGAAGTTCGCGTCGCGTTACCGCCCCGGCCGCTCCCGCGCGCTGCTCGGCGGCGACTTCTACGACACGGTCCGCACTCCGGACGGCACCGTCCACGCGATGATCGGCGACGTCTGCGGCCACGGCCCCGACGAGGCCGCCCTCGGTGTGGAACTGCGCATCGCCTGGCGGGCGTTGACCTTCGCCGGCCTGTGCGGGGACGAGCTGCTCTCCACCCTCCAGCGCGTTCTGGAGCACGAGCGGGAGAGCGAGGAGATCTTCGCGACGCTCTGCACGGTCGACATCGCACCGGACGGCCGCCGCGCCGGCCTGTGCCTGGCCGGTCACCCGGCCCCGCTGATCGCCCGCAGGGGACAGCTCGCCCAGCTCATGCCGTACGCCGACGGCGGCCCGGCCCTCGGCCTGCTGCCGCGTGCCCGCTGGCCGCGTCAGCAGGTCGAACTGGGCGGTGCCTGGAGCCTGTTGATGTACACGGACGGTCTGATCGAGGGCCGGATCGCCGGAGCGGACGGCACCGGCAGCCCCGGCAGGCTCGGCCAGGACGGCATGGTCGCGATGGTCAACCGTCTGCTGTCCGAGGGGCTGCGCGGCGAGGAGCTCCTGGAGGCCGCTGTCACGCGCGTACGCGAGCTGAACGGCGGCGAGCTGACGGACGACGTCGCCGTCCTCCTCCTCGACCGGGAGGCCAGCAGCCGGGAGGCCGGAAGCCGGGACGGCAACCGGGACGGCGGCCGGGACGGCGGTGGCGGAAAGACCAAGGACCGCGGCAGACCGTCGCGGCCCTCCGCTCAGCGCCCGCCGTTGTAGGGCCCGTACGGCCCGTCGCTGCTGCTGCCGCCGCGTCGGCCACCGCCGCCGCCGGACACCTGGCGCAGGGCGGGCCGTACGTCCACCAGGAAGACGATCGACGCGACCAGACCCGCGATCTGCAGGAACAGGATCGGCACCACCAGGTTCACGACGACGGTAATGCCGAGAATGACCAGCCAGAAGTTCTTGGACTGCTTGTCCGCGGCCCGGTACGCATCGCCACGCGCCGTCGCGGCCATGATCAGCGCGGCCACCGCCGTGACAAGGAAGACCAGACCGACCACGAACATCAGCCCGACATCGAATCCCTCACGCAACATACTGAGCACCGCCTCATCCGGTTCGACCGCCTCGTGACCGCCTTTGCCAAGGTACCGAAACGACGGACCGGACGCCCTTGCGGCGATCCGGCCCGTCGTGTCCCACGCACCTTCGTACGCGTGACTACTTCTCCTCGGCGGCCGGCGTCGTCTTCTTGGCCGCGGCCTTGCGCGCCGGGGCCTTCTTCGGCGCCGGGTCCGTCTTGGCCTCTGCGGCCTCGGACTCCGCGGGCTTCGGCTCCGGGTCCGGCTCGACCGCGACGGCGATCTCGTTGATCTCCTCGGCCACCTCGCCGCGCCAGCCCTTCACGGCCTGCTCGCCGTGCTCGGCGACCTTCTCGTACGTCTCACGGGCCTTGACCGCGTACTCGGCGGCCACGCCCACGCCCCGCAGCGCGAGGTCCTGGGCGGTCTCGCCCAGCTTCTTCAGGTCGGTGTCGAAGGAGCCGATCACCTCGGCGAACTTCGCCTGCAGGGTGGCCTGCGCCTCCTTGGCCTGCGAAGTCACCTTCTCCTGAACGGCCTTGGGGTCGGTCTGCCGCACCTTCTCGAAGCGCTCCGGCGCCTCGTCGGCGAACTTCTTGGCCTGCTGCACGGCGAGGTCCGCCGTACCGGCGACGAAGTAGAGGGGGGTCGGGTCGGCGAGGTTCTTACGCAGGTCATCGCTGATGGCCATAACTGTGGTCCTCCCGGATCGCATCAGTGTGAGGGTGGGACGGCATCACTGTCGGCATCGGGCACCGCGTTCGCGGAAGCCTCGCCGGTCGCGCTCTCTTGCACGCTCTGTTCCGTACTCTCCGCCGCGTTCTCCGCCGCGTTCTCCGCCGCGTTCTCCTTGCGGAAGGACTCGTAGATCTGGAGCAGCACCTGCTTCTGCCGCTCGTTGATCGACGGGTCGGCCAGGATGACGGCACGCGTCTCCAGGTCGTCCCGGTCCTTCTCGTCGAGGATTCCGGCCTGGACGTACAGCGTCTCCGCGGAGATCCGCAGCGCCTTGGCGAGCTGCTGCAGGATGTCCGCGCTCGGCTTGCGCAGGCCGCGCTCGATCTGGCTGAGGTACGGATTGGACACCCCGGCGGCCTCGGCGAGCTGGCGCAGCGACAGCTGCGCGTTGCGCCGCTGCTCGCGCAGGTACTCCCCGAGATTGCCGACGTTCAGTGATGCCATGCCCCGATGGTGCACCCCCCTTGCTAACTTTTGCAAGCGCCTGCTTGCAAAAGTGCGCCACGCCACGTCAGCTCACGGCTCTGCCCGCTGCCCATACGTCCTCGTCAGTCGCTGCGCCTACGAGCGCGCAAGCCGGCCCAGTGGCGCAGGCGCTCCGATATCTGGGATTCGTAGCCGTTGCGGGTGGGCCGGTAGTACGTCTCGTGGTCCATGCCGTCGGGGAAGTAGTCGGCGCCGGAGAAGCCGTCGGTGGTGTCGGGGTCGTACTGATAGTCCTTGCCATAGCCGATGTCCTTCATCAGCCGGGTCGGGGCGTTGAGGATGTGGGCGGGCGGCATGAGTGAGCCGGTGCGGCGGGCGGCGGCGTGTGCGGTGTTGAAGCCGCGGTAGACGGCGATGGACTTGGGGGCGGTGGCGAGGTAGACGACGGCCTGGGCGATCGCCAACTCGCCCTCGGGGGAGCCGAGTCGCTCGTACACGTCCCAGGCGGCGAGGGCCTGCTGGATGGCGTGCGGGTCGGCGATGCCGATGTCTTCGCTCGCGAAGCGGACCAGGCGGCGGGCCACGAACAGGGGGTCCTCGCCGCCGTCGAGCATGCGGGCGAGCCAGTACAGGGCCGCGTCCGGGTCGGAGCCGCGCATCGACTTGTGGAGCGCGGAGATCAGGTTGTAGTGGCCCTCCTGCGCCTTGTCGTACAGCGGGGCGCGCTGCTGGATGTGGTGGGCGAGCGCGGCGGTGTCCAGGGGGAGCTCGACAGCGGGGAGGGCCTGGAGTTGTTCGGCGATGTTGAGGAGGTAGCGGCCGTCGCCGTCGGCCATGGCGATCAGGGCGCGGCGGGCGTCGTCGTTAAGGGGCAGCCGGTGGCCGGTGAGGTCCTCGGCGCGGTCGAGGAGTGTGGACAGGGCGGCTTCGTCGAGGCGCTTGAGGACGAGGACCTGGGTGCGGGAGAGGAGGGCGCCGTTGAGTTCGAAACTGGGGTTCTCGGTGGTGGCGCCGACCAGGGTGATCGTGCCGTCCTCGACGTAGGGGAGGAAGCTGTCCTGCTGGGCGCGGTTGAAGCGGTGGATCTCGTCGACGAACAGCAGGGTGCCCTGGCCGATGGTGCGCCGGCTGCGGGCGGCGGCGAAGACCTTGCGCAGCTCGGCCACGCCGGAGAAGGTGGCCGACACCGGTTCGAAAGCCAGGTTGCTGCCGTCCGCGAGGAGGCGGGCGATGGTCGTTTTCCCCACGCCGGGCGGTCCCCACAGGACGGCGGAGCCGAGGCGCTGCGACGCGACCATGCGGCCCAGCGGGGCGTCCGGAGCCAGCAGATGGTCCTGCCCGACGACGTCTTCCAGCCGGGTGGGGCGCAGGCGGTCGGCCAGTGGCCGGGCGGGCTCCTCGTCGAAGAGCGGCAGGGTCGCTTCGGTCGGTTCCATCGGTCTCTCGGATCGCGGGCGGGCTGTGCGGGCTGTGCGGGCTGTGCACGGGGCACTGACAGGCGCGGGCTCAGCGGCTCGTGGGCGTGCTTGCGGTGCGCATCAGGTACAGGGACGGGGGCGGTCACGTTGCGGCAGCCGCGCGACGGCCAGGTCGTAGGAATCCTCGACTGCGTTCGTGACCAACCGCTTGGTGATGCCGGGGCCTGGTCCGAGCGAGATCCAGTGCCGTTTGTCCAGGTAGCGGCCCGGTGTGATCGAGGCGTAGCCGTGCACGTGCGCGCGGGCGTGTTCGGGTTCGCACTTGACCGTGATGATCTGTTCGTCCGGGTCGTCAGTGACGATCAGGAACACCTTGCCCGCGACCTTGTACACGTCCAGGTGCTCGGTGAACGGGTAACCGTGGTCCGTCCCGGGCAGAGCGAGGGCGGCCTCGCGTGCCGCGCCCTGAAGGCGGTCTCCGGCCGCGGTCACCGGGCCGACTTCGCGTGGCTGCCGTAGGTGTGCGGGTCGACGGGCCGCTCGGCCTTGGGCAGGTGGGCGACGACCAGCAGGTAGGACTCGGTGACGAGTTCGCGGACGAGGCCCTTGTCGACGGTGTCGCCGCCCTCCAGGGTGATCCAGTGCTTCTTGTTCATGTGGTAGCCGGGGGTGATGTGGCTGTTCTCGTCCCGCAGCGCACGGGCTTCGCCGGGGTCCGACTTGAGGATCACGACGGGACGGCCGGGAACCTCGGTCATCAGCATGAACACCTTGCCGCGCACCTTGAAGACCTGCCAGTCGTCGCCGAAGGGGTGGTCGAGCTCGGCTCCGGGGAGTTCCTCGGCGCAGTCGGCGGCGGTCTTGTGCAGGGTCTTTCCGTTCATGGCTTCGTACTCCTCGCGGGGGTGGGGATGCCGGCAGGGGCGCCCGGTGACGGCGGACTGTGCACGCCTGCGCGGCGGCTCCTGCCATCCTCACCTGGAAACCGGCAAATCGGACGGTAGGCTGCGGACACATGATGGTCAGTGGACGACAGCCCGAACCGGGCAGCGTGCGGTTGTACGGCTTCCAGCCCCCGGTCGGCACCCCCTTCGGCCTGGAGGTGACCACCGTCGAGGACTTCTTCGCCCAGCACGCGGACTGGCCGTGGAACCCGCCGGTCCCGGGCCGGGCCACCTTCCACTACCTCATCGCGGTCACCGAGGGCGAGCTGCTGCACGACGTCGACCACGTCACCCGGACCATCACCCCCGGCCAGTGGCTGTGGGTGCGCCCCGGGCACACGCAGTGCTGGCACCCGCCCGGCGCAGCCCGCGGCCCGTTCATCCTGTTCGAGCCGGATGTACTGCGGCCCGACATCGCCCGCCTGCTGGCCCCGCTCACCGCGCACGACGCCCCACCCGTACTGACCCCGCACCCCGACGACACCCTCTGGCTCCAGCAGACAGCACTCCAACTCCTCGACGAACACCGGGCGCTGGGGCATCGCCCGCTGGACACCCATCACGCGCTGCGGCGCAGCCTGCTCGAATCGCTGCTGCTGCGCCTCGCGAACTCACCGGACATCACCCGGGCCGTCCGCGCCGCCGCTCCCGGCACGTACGCACGATTCCTCGACGCCCTGGAGCTGCACTTCCGCGAGCTGCACCGGGCCGCTGAGTACGCCGAGTTGCTCGGCTGCTCGGTCCGCACCCTCAGCCGCGCCGCCCGGGAAACCACCGGTAAGGGGGTACGTGAACTCATCGACGAGCGGCGCCTGCTCGAAGCCCGGCGTCTGCTGGGAAGCGCCCGATGGGATGCCCGGACGGTGGCCGGCCACCTCGGCTTCACCGATCCCGCGAACTTCGGCCGCTTCTTCCGCGACCGCACCGGTCTCACCCCGGCCGCCTTCGCGGCCGACGAGACCACGACCCTCCCCCCGCCTCCACCTGCTTGAGGATCCCGAGCCCCCGCGTGCCGCCTTTGGCCGACGGACCCAGGCTCGCACGCGCGGGTGCCGGCACGGTCAGTCTGTGGTGAAGCTGGACAGCACCGCGGCCGGGAGGCGGCTGCCCGCCGAGCCGTGGGGAAGGATCTCCGTGATGCGGGCCAGATCGGCGGCGGAGAGCTGAACGTCGACGGCGCCGGCGTTCTCCTCGACGCGCTTGGTGCTGCGGGTGCCGGGAATGGGCGCGATGTCCTCGCCCTGGGCGAGCAGCCAGGCCAGCGCGAGCTGGGCGGTGGTGATCCCCTTGGTGCCGGCCAGATCCTTGAGCTGTTCGGTGGCGTGCAGGTTGTACGTGTAGTTCTCGCCCTGCCAGCGCTCGTCCCAGCTGCGCATGTCGTCCGCGGCGTACTCGCTGGCGGGCTTGACCTGGCCGGTGAGGAAGCCGCGACCGAGCGGCGAGTAGGGCACCAGGCCGATGCCGAGTTCCCGCAGAACGGGAAGGATCTCCTCCTCGACCTCCCGCTCGAAGAGCGAGTACTCGTACTGGAGCACGGAGACCGGGGTGACGGCGTGGGCGCGGCGGATGTACTGAGGGCCGACGTTGCTCAGGCCGAAGTACTTCACCTTGCCTTCGGTGATCAGTTCGCCGACCGCGCCGGCGACCTCCTCGACCGGAATGTCGGGGTCGGAGATGTGCTGGTAGAAGAGGTCGATGTGGTCGCTCTGCAGGTAGCGCAGACTGTTCTCGGCGACCTTGCGGATGTTTTCCGGGCGGCTGTCGAAGGCGGGGCTGGTCACCGGGGCGGTCATGTCGAAGCCGAACTTGGTGGCAAGGACCACCTCCTCGCGGAAGTCTTTGACCGCCTCGCCCAGGAGCAGCTCGTTGCTGCCGGTACCGGCGCCGTACAGCTCGGCGGTGTCGAAGAAGTCGATCCCGAGTTCGTGGGCGCGGCGGATGGTCGCGATGCCCTCGTCGTCGTTCGAGGCGCCGTAGGCCATGGACATGCCCATGGTCCCCAGGCCGAGCGCCGAGACGCGCAGACCCTGAGAGCCCAGATTGCGGTGCTGCATGAGTTCACTCCCTGAGTGGTTCGCCGGCTCCACCCGCAAGGGTCAAACCGAACTGTTCTGTTTGAGTCTACGTACCGATCACCCGGATGCCAAACCAAACGGTTTGGTGTTCAATTCCGGGACCGTGCCCCAGTCCCGCGACTCCGGCCAGAGCGCATCTTCCCGTCCTGGAAGCGGAAGACCGGCGCGCCTTCCGGCCCGGGTACCTGGCGCTCCTCCACCCGCACCCTGCCGCCCGCCGTCAGAGCCTGCGCATCCAACGCGGGGGAACCCGCGGCGATCTGCCGTCGGATCTCCCGCAGGGTCTTGTCCGTCAGGGTTGGAAAGACAGCGCCCCGCGCCTCCTCGACGGGCGCGAGCTCCGGGTCCAACGGAGGCCGGCTGGTCGTGGCATCGAAAATGCCTGCTGCTGTCTGGTCCGCCATCTGTTCTCACCTTCGGAAACAACGGGCACCACCGACGCTCACCGCCGGGCTGAGGCACCCACTGCGCACGAATGTGTGCGATGGCCTTGTCGCGTCCTGCGATCAGGTCTCAGTCGTCCAGGACGACGACGTGCTTGCCCGGCGTGGCGCCGGATTCGAGGTCGGCCTGGGCGTCGCGGACCTGTTCCAGGCCGTGGTAGACCTTCGCGACCGGGACGTTGAGACGTCCGGCGGCGATGGCCTGCAGCTGGTGGGCGAAGACGTCGGCCGGGAGGTCGGCGGCCTCACCGCCGTAGGACGTCAGCCGCACCCCGCCCGGGATCATGAACGGGCTGAAGTCGGGGATCGTCCACTGGCCCGCCAGGGCTCCGGTGAAGCAGACGGTGCCGTGGCGGCGGACGGCGTTGAGGGTGTCGGCGAGGGCCGAGCAGCCCACCAGTTCCAGTGCGGCGTCGACGCCGTCCGGCATCAGCTCGCGCACCTGGTCGGCGATCGTGCCGCTGTCGACGAGGGGGTGGTCAACGCCCGCCGCCCGCAGTTCCCTGGCCCTCGCCGGGGTGCGGGTGGTGGACAGCACGGTCGCTCCGAGGTCCTTCGCGATCCCCGCCGCGCTCAGCCCGACCGTGGAGGTGCCGCCGCGGATCAGCAGCGTCTGCCCGGCCTTGAGGTCCAGGCCGCGGGTGAGGGATCCGTAGGCGGTCTGGAACATCTCCGGCAGCGCCCCGACCACGTCCCACGGCAGGCCGGTCTCGAACGGGATGACCTGCGCCGCGGGGACAGTCACGTACTGGGCGTAGGCGCCGTCGTAGGCGCGGCCCATGTCGCCCATCATCGTGGCCACCTGCTGCCCCGGCCGCAGCCCGCTGGCCTCGTCGGCCTCGTCGACCACGCCGACGCCCTCGATGCCGGGAACACGCGGGTAGGTGACCACCGCGTCCGACTCTCCCTTGCGGGTGGTGACCTCGGATTCGTTGACGCCGAACGCCTTGACCTTGATCCGCACCCAGCCGGGCTGGCGGACGGGCACCGGGACGTCCTTGATCTCCAGTGCCTCCAGGCCGCCGGGCCGGGTGACGACGACGGCCCTCATCGTCGCCGGTGCGGCGTCGCCGACTGCTGTCGATTGGCTCATGTCGAGTACCTCACTCCGTGTTGTCCCCTGCGTCGTCCGTATCCGCCCCCTGCGTCGTCCGTATCGCCCGCCGGCCGTCAGGGGCGGTCGATGCCCTCCCACAGGTCGAGGACCTGCTGGTAGTGGGCGGTGCCCTCGAAGGGAGAGTTGCCGACGGTTTCCGAGGTGGGCTTGTCCGTAACCGCGGGCCACAGACGGGAGTGCTCGCCGGTGGCGAAGTCGAGCACGATGTCGCGGATACGGGTGTCCCGCTCGGCCTGTTCGGCGCTGCGGCCCGGCTTTTCCTGGCCGACCAGCGCGTACATCTCGGTGCCGTGCACGGCGGGCGCGCCCTCGGCGGGGCCGATCAGGAGGAGATGGGCGTTGCCGCCCGCGGCGGCGTGGGCCAGGGCCCCGCGGGCTGCGGGGATCGCGAAGAGGTAGTCCGCCATGACCGCGGCGCGGACCTCGGCCGGGGTACAGCCGCCCTGGTCGTAGGCGTCGACGATCTTCTGCGCGCGGGAGCGGGAAATGCGCCACCCCGCGACCTCGTCGACGACGCGGTCGACGGTGCCCGGGTCGAACCGGTCGAGGTCGTTCGCCACCCACCAGCCCATGTCGTCGCTGGCCATGCTCAACAGGATGTCGACGTCACGGTGCGCGCCCGAGGCCAGGACGTCCATGGGGTGGGCGTGCACCACCGCACCGGGCTGCCCGAGGTCCAGGACGACGCCGGTGGCCTTGTTGTCCACCCCGCCGCGGACTCCGAGGTCCGTCGGGGCGACCTTGCGCAGGGCGTCCCGCAGGGTGAGCGGGTCCAGGTCCAGCAGCTTCTCCGGGTTGTCCGCGACGCCGAGTTCGGTGACGAACAGGTGGGCGAGTTCCTCGGCCCACCAGGCCGGGATGGAGCGGGCGGGCCCGCCGGAGAACCCGGCCAGGCGCCGGTACAGGCCGTCGGCGGAAGAGGCGCCGAGCAGTCCGAGGGAGGAGTAGGCGCCGCCACTGTGGCCGTAGACGGTGACGTTGTCGGGGTCGCCGCCGAAGTGGGCGATGTTCCGCTGGATCCAGGTGAGCGCGGCAATGATGTCCTGGAGGAAGAGGTTGCTGGCCTCGGCGAGCTTCCCGCCGTACTGCGAGAGCGAGAGCGGACCCAGGGCGCCGAGGCGGTAGTTGATGGACACGCCCACCACGCGCCCCGTCGCGGCAAGACCGGCGGCGTTCGAGGTGATCTGGGTGTTCGCGCCGTACTCGAA
This sequence comes from Streptomyces sp. NPDC048442, assembly GCF_040651475.1. NCBI lineage: Bacteria > Bacillati > Actinomycetota > Actinomycetes > Kitasatosporales > Streptomycetaceae > Streptomyces > Streptomyces sp. NPDC048442. The sequence continues at coordinate 85,207 of NZ_JBEZKB010000019.1, read as the reverse complement.
TCCGCCGCCGTGGATGTACACGGTCACCGGGAGCGCCTTGTCGGCCGGCTGCTCAGGAGCCCACACGTTCAGGTTCAGGCAGTCCTCGCCCATCCCGCTGTCCGCTTCCAGCCAATCCCCGCTGTCGGGCTGGATCGCGACGACGCCCTTCCGGTCGTACGGGAGACTCGGATCGAAGTCCGCAACCACGGGGCGGCGGTACCGCTCGGCGGTGGCGTACGGGATTCCCCACCAGGACCGCACCCCTGGTGCGGTCGGGGCCTTGGGAGCGGTGGCGGTCATGACATGTCCTTCCGGCGCGGTTCGGATGCTTCGCGCGGTGTCGGCGGCTGGTCGCTCGTGGTGACGCTCTCCCATCGTTCCCTGGGATCCGGCACATCGCCCGGTAGGCAGCGGTCACCCCATGGTCACCAGGTGACACTTCGCCGCGCCTCTTCCTCGCCATCCGCAGCTCCTGCGGCCCTCCCACCCCGGATGAATATCCGGATCCCGTCTGCGCGCTTGCCTCTCCGGATCATCGCGGGCCGCGGCCCGGGCGGAGTGCGCCTGGTCATCCCCGGCAGTCACGCCGCACTGGTGGCCGCGATCCGCATGGCGACGAGATGCCCCGGAAGAAGCGACCGGCCCGGTTCCCGCTGGACTGACGGGTTCAGCTCGTACGGGGGAACAGGCGCTCGACGGCGGTCACCAGGGCTGCGCGGCGTGCGTCGGCCGAGGTGTTCGTGGCGTACTCGGCCGCGGCGGCGGCGATCTCCGGCTGGCCCGCCCAGGTGGTGGCGATCTGATTGATCAGCGCGAGGACGTCGACCGGGTCCCAGCTCGGATCGAGCAGCCCGGTGCGCTGTGCGTCGCGGAGCTGGTCGATCTTGCGGGTGATGGTGGCCTGCAGGGGGCCGGCGTCGGGATCGGAGTCGGCCAGCTCCAGGCGGCCCCAGGTGATCAGGCGGTAGTGCTCCGGATGGGCCGTGAAATGGTCGAAGAGGATGCCGGCGTAACCGGGCAGGTCGGCGGTGTCGAGCCGGGTGGCCTCGACGAGGGCGGTCAGTTCCTGCTCGGCGACGTGCCGGTAGAGGGCCTCTTTACTGCTGAAGTAGGCGTAGACCCGTTCCTTGCTGGTCCGGGCCTGCTTGGCGAGCCGGTCCACGCGGGCGCCGGCGATCCCGTACCGGGCGAACTCCTCCTTGGCCGCGGCGATGATCCGCTGCCGGGTGTCGGCGGGTGCGCCGGCGGCAGTGGCGTCCGGGGTCTTGCTGGAGGCGGTGGAACGAGGCATGGAAATACCATACGTGACCGAACCGTTCGGTTTGGCAGGCGTTCGCCCAGGATCGGCCGGAGCTGCGGGGAACAGTGCCGAACCCGCCGCGGACGGCCTGTCCGGACAGCGCGCCGAGCGTGGACCGCACATGCGGCCGCACTCGGCCGCGACCACGTAGTGCCACCCGCAGGCCACCGCCACTTCATCGGCCGCCACCAACGTCTCCAGACCGGGCCGATGCCGCTGCTCCCGCCGCCAGGTGAACCCCCGCATCGGGCCACGGCCCGCCACCGGCACCTGCCCAAGGTGTCGGACCGGGCCCGTCACCTCGCCCCCCGCGTACTTCCACGTCCCGGTCCACCGGTCCGCCCAGCCGTCGGACAGATCCAGATGTCCCCAGGTAAGTCGCACGCCTCCTCTCCGGAGGAGCCTCTTCGAAGTTGGCGACAACATCAATCGCCTCACCTCACGCCGCCGCGGCTCCGAACCACCGGGGCAGGTGGGTGAGCAGCTCCTGCTGGTCGTCGCCGGCCCAGGCCACATGGCCGTCCGGGCGCAGCAGCACCGCCGGTGCGTCCAGTTCCTCACGGGGGTCGACGACGTCCACGACGCGGTCGACGCGGTCCGCCCAGCCCTCCACCGAGAGCCGGCCGGTCTGGTCGAGCAGCAGGCCCCGGCCGCCGCGCATCAGCTCGTAGAGGCGGCCCTCCTGCTTCAGCTGTACGTCCCGCAGTCGTCGGCCGACCAGTTCGTGACTCTCACCCGACTGGCCCTCGCCCGAGCCGAAGTCGTAGTGGATGTCGACCGCGGTGATGAGCCCGGTGACGTACCGGTTCACCTCCTCGAAGTCCATCAGCTTCGCGAACAGGCCGCGCAGCGCGGTCGCGCCCGGGTCGGTGCCGAGCAGGGTGATCTGCGCGCGGGTGTTGTCCAGCACGCGGGCGCCCACCGGGTGCCGTTCGGTGTGGTACGTGTCCAACAGCCCTTGCGGTGACCAGCCGTTGACCGCCGCGGCGAGCTTCCAGCCGAGGTTGAACGCGTCCTGCAGACCGAGGTTCATCCCCTGACCGCCGGTCGGCGGGTGGATGTGCGCGGCGTCGCCCGCCAGCAGTACGCGGCCGACCCGGTAGCGCTCCGCCTGCCGGGTGGCGTCGCCGAAGCGGGAGAGCCAGCGCGGCGAGTGCGCGCCGAAGTCGGTGCCCGCGAGCGCCCGCAGCTGCTTCTGGAAGTCCTCGATGACCGGCGGGGTCGTACGGTCCTCGGACACGCCGTCGGCGGGTACGACGAGCCGGTACACGCCGTCCCCCAACGGCTGCGCGCCGAACCGCAGTTGAGTCTTGCGGACCTCCTCGACGGCGGCGTTGATCGTCGCCTCGTCCGCGGTCAGCACCATCTCGCCGAGCATCGTCTCGATCGTGGCGGGCTCACCGGGGAAGTCGACGCCGATCTGCTTGCGCACCAGGCTGCGGCCGCCGTCGCACCCGACGAGGTAGCGCGAGCGCAGCTGCGTACCGTCCGCCAGGTCGACGGTCACCCCCTCGTCGTCCTGGCGCAGCGCGGTCACTTCGCAGCCGCGCCGGATCTCCGTGCCGAGCTCGACGGCGCGCTCGTGGAGCAGCCGTTCGGTGACCGGCTGCGGGGTGGCGACGCCGAACGGGTGCGCCGTGTCCAGCCGCTCGGGCCACGGCTTCATGATTCCGCCGAACAGGCCGCCGACCTGGAACTTCTCGCTGACCGCCAGGAACCGGTCCAGCAGCCCGCGCTGGTCCATCACCTCGGCGCTGCGCGTGTGCAGGCCCTGCCCGCGGCCCTCCTTGGTGGGCTCGGTCAGTTTCTCCAGTACGACCACCCGTACGCCGTGCAGCCGCAATTCGGCGGCCAGCATCAAGCCCGTAGGTCCGCCGCCCACCACGATCACGTCAGTCGTCAAAACGACCATCCCCCATGTCATTTCCGCAGGTCCTGGCTTTGGATCGCCCATGATGCGGTACGGCGGGGGCCTTGCCGCAAGCCCCCTGGTGGGCTATAAGTTGAGAGTGCGGAGAGGTGGTCACCTTCCCTCCTGGGCCAGTTCAGCCGGCGAATCCCGGCACCACCAGACCCGATTCGTACGCGATCACGACCGCGTGGGTCCTGTTCTGCGCACCGAGCTTGATCAGTACGTTCCCGACGTGCGTCTTCACCGTCTCCAGGCTCACCCTGAGCGCCGCCGCGATCTCCGGGTTGGACAGACCGGTGGCCATCAGCCGCAGCACCTCCTCCTCCCGCCCCGTCAGCGCGGCTCTGGGCAGCGCCTCGGCCGAGCCCAGCGGGCGGGCGGCGACCATCCGGCGCAGGGCCGCCGGGAAGAGGATCGCCTCCCCGGCCGCCACCACCCGTACCGCCTCGGCGATCTGCCGGACCGGGAGCCGCTTGAGTACGAATCCGCTGGCGCCCGCGCCGAGCGCGGCGGTGACGTAGCCGTCGTTCTCGAAGGTGGTGATCACCACGACCTTCGGCGGTTCGGACGGTTCATCCGACTCGGCCGACTTGGCTGGTTCGGCGAGGAGTTGACGGGTGGCCTCGATCCCGTTGAGGCGTGGCATCCGTACGTCCATCAGGACCACGTCGGGCCGCAGCAGCCGCGTCTGCTCCACCGCTTCGACGCCGTCGGCGGCCTCTCCGACCACCTCGATGCCCGGCTGCGCGGCGAGCAGCATGCGCAGACCGCTGCGGGTCACCTCGTCGTCGTCCGCGATCAGGAGTCTGACGGGGGCGGGGGAAAGGGCGTCGGTCATGCCGACAACCGGACCGGCAGCCGGACCGCCAGCTGCCAGCGCTGCGGCCCGTCCGGTCCCGCCTCGATCTCACCGTGCAGCAACCGCACGCGTTCGGCCAGGCCTGGCAGGCCGTGCCCGGACGTCGGGAAGACGCCCGGGTTCGTACGTACGCCTGGGCCGGCATTCGTACCACCGGAGTCCGTGTCCGTGTCCACGTCCGCGTCCGTGCCCGTACCACCGGCGTCCGCAGCCGTGCCCGCGCCCGTTCCGGCGTCCGTTCCTGCGTGCGTACCCGTACCCGTCCTGTTGACCACGCTGAGCTCCAGTCCGTCCGGTGCCGCCGCCACCCGGACCCTGATCGGACCGCCCGTCCCGTGCCGCAGCGCGTTCGTCAGCCCTTCCTGCAGGATCCGGTACGCGGCGCGGGAGAGTGTCCCCTGCACCTGCGCGAGCTCACCGGAAAGCTCCACCTCGACGACCGCGCCCGCGTGCCGCAACCGGTCGAGCAGCTCGGGCAGGTCGGCCAGGGTCCTGGTCGGTGCCGTCTCTGCCTTCTCCTCGCGCAGTACGCCCAGTACGTAGTCCAGGTCCTCCAGCGCGGCCCGCGCCGACTCCTCGATGCTGCGCAGCGCGGCCCGTGCCGCCACCGGGTCGGCGGAGAGCATCTCGCCCGCCACCGCCGCCTGGATCGTGGTCGCGGTCAGCGTGTGGCCGATGGAGTCGTGCAGCTCGTGGGCCAGCCGGTTGCGTGCGGCGAGGCGCTGCTCCCGCTCGGCCATCAGCGCGAGCCGCTCGGCCGACGAAGGGCCCAGCAGCCTCGGCGCCAGCCACCGCAGGGCGCCCGTCACCAGCACGCACACGACCGCCGCCAGCAGCAGGCACACGAGCCCCGCCACCCAGCTCTGCCAGCCTCCTTCGGACCGCAGCGACCAGCCGGACAGACTCAGCCCGGCCTCGGCACCGAGCCACCCCCCGGGCAGCGCGATCCCCATGAGGGTCAGCACCCCGCTCGTCAGCGCCCCCGTCCACCCCAGTGCCACGTGCAGCAGCAGCCAGAGGGGAGTCCGCCACCGGTCGGCGCCGGACGGCACGGCGGCAGGATCCGGCAGCGGGACCCTCAGCAGCCGGCGGGCGCACGCGATCAGCCCCCGCCGCACGGTGCGGGCCAGCCCGACCGCGCCGATCAGGGCCGCCCAGACCAGCAGGGTCAGCGCGCCCTGCACCCCGTACGGAGTGGTCTGCCACGCCATCGCCGGCAGCATCGCGAAGGCCAGGAGTGGAAGGCTCGCCAGCGCACCGAAGTAGGCGAGCAGCATCCCTGAGTACGTGGAGCCGCGCAGCAGCGGCCGGATTCCCCTCATCATGATTCGCCCAGTATGACTGTGCAGGTCAGCGCGGCCCTCCCCCGATCGGGGGAGTACTTTCTCCCGCCTTTCCGCGATGCGCGTCCGCGCCCCCGGAAGCCAGGATCGAGCCCTGACCTGTTGACCGGAGGACGGCTGATGAACGCACAGACCACGCGGATGAATACGCAAGGGACGCTGATGAATACGGAAGGGACGCTGATGAAAGCGCACGCCGGCAGGACCGGACTGGCCGGGACAGCCATGGTGCTGGGCATCATCGGCCTGAGCACCTCGGTCATCTTCATCGGCGGCCTGATCGGCGTCGTCGGCCTGGTCCTGGGCATCTTCGCCCTGGCCACGGCCGAACGAACCAGCAACGGCACCCGCCCCGGCCGGGGCAAGGCCCTCACCGCCGTGGTGACCTCCGCCCTCGCGATCGTGGTGTCCGTCCTGGTCGCGATCGCCTTGCTCTGGTACGCGAACAAGACGCAGGACTGCTACCGGCCCGACAGCTTCCAGCAGTACACGGAGTGCGTCCGCCACCAGCTCACCGGAGCCTGAGCCTGAGCCTGAGCCGAGAAGCAGTGCACTTACTTGGCAGTTGCGAGCGCCGCCTGCCAGACCGGGCTGTCGACGTAGTGGTTGTCGTAGAGCTCGGAGGAGTCCTTGATCTCCTGCGGGCTCGCCTCGCCGCGCATCACACGGCCGAGCAGCCGCAGGTAGTCGAAGCGGGGCATGCCGGGGGTGAAGACGAAGAGGACGTCGGCGACGGAGCCGGGGGCGGCGGCGAAGGCGTGCGGGGTGTGCGGCGGTACGAGGAGGAAGTCGCCCGCGTTCAGGGTCTGCACCTCGTCGTCGACGAGGACCTGGAGGGAGCCGCCGATGACGAAGAAGAGCTCCGAGGCGCGGGTGTGGAAGTGGGCGGGCGCGCCCACCGCGCCCTCCGCGAAGGTGGAGCGGTAGCTGGTGACCGTGGATCCCTCGGTGCCGCAGTCGGCGAGCAGGGTCATGACGCTGCTGGGGTCGCTGGTGGTCTCGGCGGTGGCGGCGCGGGTGAGGACGGGCTTCGCGGTGACGGGGGCGTTGTTGCTGGTCATGGGGGGAACTCCCTGCTTGCGGGTGGTGGTTCCGGCTGCTGCCGTTGCCTTGTGAGAACAACTCTAGGCAGCAGAAAGACCCTGCACAGGGTGCATTTACATGCTGATTGGATGGGTCAATTACGGGCCTGCTCCGGACGCGCCGACACCGGCTCCCGACGCGCCGCCACCGGCCCCGGACGCGCCGCCGTCGGCCCCGGACGCGCCGCCTCCACCTCCGGCCGCACCGCCTCCAGGTACTCCGCGATCGCGTCCCTGTTCCGCTGCATGCACTCCACGCGCGCCGACATGCGGTCCAGTTCCAGCTCCAGGGTGGCGAGCATTTCCGGGGTCGCGTCAGGGAAGTGGATGGTGCGGGGCTTGTCGAGGCACGGGAGGATCTGCCTGATGATCCGGGTCGGCAGGCCGGCGTCCAGCAGGCCGCGGATCTGGCCGACGCGGTCCACGAAGCGTTCGTCGTACTCGCGGTAGCCGTTCGCGGCCCGTTCGGCGGCGATGAGACCCTGCTCCTCGTAGTAACGCAGCATCCTGCGGGGCGTGTTGGTCCGCTCCGAGAGCTCACCGATGCGCATGTGACCCACCTCACTTTTGGCCGCGTTGACCTTCACATCAATGTGAGGGTTCGACCATACCCACCATGCGAACTCAACGCCCCACAGCCCGGGTTGAAACCCAGCACTACACGACCTCTACCGCTCCCACCGATCCCATCGCCCGGCTCCCCCTCGGCGCGCTCCTCGCCCTCGCCACCGCCGTCTTCATCACCAGCCTCACCGAGACCCTGCCCGCCGGGCTGCTCCCCGCGATGAGCTCCGACCTCGGCGTCAGCGAGTCCGCCACCGGCCAGACGGTCACTGTCTACGCGATCGGCACGGCTCTCACCGCGATCCCGCTGACCGCCGCGACCGCCGCCTGGCGCCGCAAGCGCCTGCTGCTGACGTCGATGGCGGGCTTCGCCGCGGCCAACACCGTCACCGCGCTCTCCTCCGACTACACCCTCACCATGGCGGCCCGCTTCGTCGCCGGTGTGGCAGCGGGTCTGGCCTGGGCGCTGCTCGCCGGGTACGCCCGCCGGCTGGCCCCCGTACACCTCCAGGGCAAGGCGATCGCCATCGCCATGGCGGGCATCCCCCTCGCGCTGTCGCTCGGCGTCCCGGCGGGCACCTTCCTCGGCAAGGCGGTCAACTGGCAGGTGGCGTTCCTGGTGATGACGGGCCTGACCTTCGCCCTGCTCGGCTGGATCGCGGCGATCGTCCCGGACTTCCCCGGACAGGCCCGCACCCCCAAGGTCACGGGAAGCACCCCCAAGGTCACGGGAAGCGCCCCCAAGGTCACGGAGAGAGCCAGGCCCCCCGGCCTGCTGAGCACCCTCCGCGTCCCCGGCGTGGCCCCGGTTCTCGCCGTCACGCTCGTCTTCGTCCTCGCGCACACCATCCTGTACACCTTCATCGCGACGTTCCTCGACGAGCTCGGCATGGGCGGCTCCATCGACCTCGTACTGCTCGTCTTCGGCGCCGCATCGCTGGTGAGCATCTGGGTGGTCGGCGCACAGATCAACCGCCGGATGCGCACCCTGATGATCGCCAGCACGCTCCTCGTCGCGGTCGCCGCCGCCCTGCTCGCCGTCCTCTCCGACAGCACCGCCATGGTGTACGCCGCCGTCACCCTGTGGGGCCTGGGCTGGGGAGGCGCACCGACCCTCCTGCAGACCGCCGCGGGCGACGCGGGCGGCGAACAGGCCGACGCCGCACAGGCCATGCTCGTCACCCTCTGGAACGCGGCGATGGCGGGCGGCGGAGTCGTCGGCGGCGTCCTGCTCGGCGCACTCGGCTCGACGTCCTTCCCGTGGAGCGTGCTGGCCCTCCTGATCCCGGTACTGCTGGTGGTCCTGGCCGCCCGCACCCACGGCTTCCCCAGCCGCCGTACGGAATCCGGCAGTTGAGCGGCGTGAACTACCCTCCCCTCCGTGATCACCACCGCCCCGCGCCACCTCTACATCGCCCGCCACGCCGAGGCCACTTCCGACGAGAGCGCCCTCACCGAGGCCGGCCGCCGCCAGGCCGTACTCCTCGGGGAGCGGCTGCGCGGCGTGCCGCTGGCCGCGATCCACCACGGGCCGCTGGACCGGGCCGCCGAGACCGCGCGGCTGGTGGCGGAGCAGCTGGGCCAGGACGTACGCCCGCGGATGAACGAGGCTGCCGGGGACTACGTACCGTACGAGCCGGTACGGGAGGAGCTGCCCGCCGGGACCGACGCCGACCGGTACCTCGACTTCGTCGCGAGCCAGCCGGCGAAGGCCCGGGAGAAAGGACCCCAACTCGCCGCCCGCGCAATGGAGTTGTTCACCGGTACGGTGGAGAGCCCGGACGGTCCTGAGACCCGGCACGAGCTGGTCGTCACCCACAACTTCCTCGCCGCGTGGTTCGTACGGGCCGCCCAGGACGCCCCCGAGTGGCGCTGGCTGGGCACCAACCTCGCGAACGCCGCGCTGACGGTGATCCGTTACGCGCCCGGCCGCCCCGCCTCCGTACTCGTCTTCAACGACATGAGCCACCTGCCCACCGAACTGCGCTGGACCGGCTACCCGCAGGAACTACACGTCTGACCGGCCCGCCGGCCCCAGCCCGTAGCCCGTGGCCCCAGCTCCTAACCCCGGGGCGTGTCCGCGATCCCGTCCCGCAGCTGGCGGAACGCGAATTCGGCCGCCGCCACCGCCCCCTCGTACAGGGCGTCCGCACTCTCGCCGTCCTCCTCGATCCGCCGCCAATTCTCCAGGGCGAGCACGCGGAGTACGACCCCGATCTGCCCGGCGGCGAGCCGCGCCGGTACGCCGTCCCCGAGGACCTCCCCGAGCGCGGTGGCCAGTGCCGCCTCCGAACGCCGCAGGTACGTGTGCAGCCGCGCCTCCAGGCTCGGCGTGCCGTACAACAGCCTCTGGTACGCGAGCACTTGGGCGTTGTCGCACAGCCCGGTGATCGGGTCCCGGGCCGCGAGGCCCGCCAGGAAGTGCCGCTCCAGCACGTCGAGCGGCGCGAGCCCGGCCTCCCGCCCGGCGCGCACCACCCGCGCCGACTCGTCCTCGTGGTCGGCGAACCGGTGCAGCGCGAGGTCCTCCTTCGCAGGGAAGTACCGGAACAGCGTCGGCTTCGACACCTCGGCGGCCGCCGCCACCTCGGCCACGGACACGGCGTCGAAGCCGCGTTCCAGGAAGAGCGCGATCGCCGCGTCGGAGATCGCCTCGTACGTCCGCCGCTTCTTCAGCTCCCGCAGACCGGTCCCACTCACTCCGCACCACCCTGCTGGCTCTGCTCGCCCTGCTCGCCCTGCTCGCCCTGCTCGTCCTGCTTGCCCCGCTCGCCCTGCTCGTCCGCGTGCTTCTTGCGCACCAACGCCTCGATCCCGTCCAGCAGCCTTTCCATCCCGAAGACGAACTCGTAGTCGGGGTCTTCGGGCGTGTCCAGCACGCCCGACTCCAGCATCCGCGTGACCGCCGGAAAGCGCTCGGCGTCGGCGAACCTGGCCAGCAGCTGCCCGTACCGTACGAGCGACTCCTCGGCCGTGATGCCGGCCTTGGCCTGGGCTTCGGCGAGGTCGGCCATCATGCCCACCTCGCTCCGTACGAACCCGCTGATCAGCAGAATCACCGAGATCCTGGATCCCTCGTCGAGCCCGGAGCCGTCGAGCGCCGACAGGCCGCGCTCCATCCAGGCGACGGAGTTCGGCGTCGCGGGCGGCCCGCCGACCGGGAGGCGCGTCGCCCACAGATGCCGCCGCGAGCCGTCCCGCAGCGCCCGCGCCCATGCGGTCAGCGCCTCGCGCCAGGGGGTGCCGGGGGCGGGCGGCGCGGGCGGCAGGCCCAGCGCCGCCTCCTGCATCAGTACGTACAGCTCGTCCTTGGCGGCGACGTACCGGTAGAGCGACATGGTGGAGACGCCGAGCTCCTTGGCGAGACGCCCCATGGAAACGGCCGCGAGCCCCTCCCCCGAAGCGATCCGCACGGCCGCACCCACGATCCGGTCGAGGTCGAGCCCGGGGCGCGGCCCCTTCCCGGGACGCTCCCGCAGCCCCCAGGCGACCTCGATGCTCGCGGGCAGATCGCCTCTCTGCCCGTCCGTCTGCTCACCCTGCTGCTCCTCGGCCACCACCGCCTCCTCCCGCTACGCTCCCGTCCGCTCACCCTTTGGCGGCCATCCTAGTTATGCGTAAGCCCTACGCAGTAGGGCGTATGTCATACGCAAAAGACTGCGAGGGGTGCCCCGTGCCGGCGATCGAAGCGACCGTCCCTCCGGGGGGGGGCGTGAACTCAGCTGCTGCCGCGCCGCGTTGACGTGGCCGCCGCCAGCCGCCACATCCCGTCGAAGTGCTTGACCCAGTGGTCGACGGTCTCGACCGCCTCCTCGGTGCCCTCCTGCCGGGTCCGGATGTGCAGGTTGGTGTCGAAGCCCTTGGGGTCGTAGAACTCCCGCCGGAGCTCGGGGTGGCGCTGGCGCGTGGTGACGTCGTACAGGCCGTGCAGGACGACGTCACCGTTGAGGATGCACACCTTGTCCCGGGGAATGCCGCGGAAGCTGCGGTACTCGAACCGGGCCTCGACCCGCCGGTCCTCCGCGAACTGCTCCTCCAGGCCCAGGAGTTGCTGCTCGTAGTCCCGGCAGGACCGGGCCACCCGCTCCCTGAACTGCCGGTCGTCGACCGGCTCCCCGTCCGTGCCGACGGCGGACGGCACCGCCATCTCCACGCTGAAGTCCGGCACCAGGATGCAGATGGTCACCTTGCGGGTCCGCCTGGGCGACTCCAGCAGCGCCTCCAGCCGGTGGTACACCTCGTTGAAGAGGGTCTCCCCGGTGTATCCGATGAAGCGGACGCTGACCTCCCGGGCCCGGAAGGCCTCCCGGATGTACGGGCCCAGCTCCCGCGAGTTGATCCGGACGCGCGCCTGTGGCCGCTCGCCCGCACCCACCAGCCCCTTGACCGCGTCGTACAGCACGTACGCGATCAGGCTGAGCAGGGCGCCGCCGAGGAACACCTTGTCCTGCAGCGCGTCCCCCACCGGCTTCACGAACTGGGCCACCACACCGGTGACGGCGACGCCCAGCAGCACCACCCGGACCGCGACCGCCTCGACCTTCGCCAGGTACCACCGCAGACCGCCCACCGCCGGAGCACCTCTGCGTCCACCACCGTCCCCCGGCACGCACCACCGCCCTCCAACTGCACTGCCCACACGAGCAGTTCAGAGGGTCATGGTCGCCCCAGGGGAAGCGCGAGGGCAAGGTAGGGGTTCATGACACGTGGGTGCCTCAGCCCCAGCGAGGCGGTGGCCGCGCGCAGTGTCATCGCGTACGAGTCGACAGCACGCCGTACGTTCGGGGCGTCCAGGCTCGCGCCGGTGACCAGCCGGTCGAGGTCGACGTAGGCGGAGCGGACGAGCTCGATCCACCGGTAGGTGTGCATGTCACGTGCCCAGCCCTCGACGTAACCGGAACCCCTGCCCCCCAGCCCCTTCGTCCAGCGGTCCAGCATCCGCTGTCGGATCTCCCGGCTGTGCGGCGCCAGGTGGAGGTGGCGCATCAGGTCGTAGAGCGGGTCCCCGACCACCGCCATCTCCCAGTCGATGATGGCGAGTTGGCCGAATCTGCCCACTCGGACCAGGTTCCACGGGTTCAGGTCCCCGTGCAGCAGAACGGGCACCCGCGGTGTGACGGTGCGGTGGTGCAGAATCGTTTTGAGCTGTGCCGCGTCGGGGAGCCCCAGCTCCAGCGCCAGCCTCAGCGACTCCTGGGGAAGCGAGGCGACGAGGTCCACGAGCCGGTCGCTCAGCCAGCGGTAGAAGCCGCCCGGTGCCAGCCCCGGCTCCAGCCCGTCCACGGGTACGTCCGCGAGCGTCACCAGCTGATCGACCAGGCTGTCCGCCTCGTACGGTGTCAGCCCGTCGACCGGGTGCACCGGCGGCTCACCGTAGGGCCCCTCGTAGGAGTGCACGGCGAACGCGTCCGACCGCACGCTCTCCCCGAGCGCCAGCACGCGCGGAGCCCTGATGCCGCTCTGCCCCGCGAGGGCCGTCAGCACCGCGGTCTCGTCGTTGTAGCACTGCTCCCGGCGCGTCGCCGCGCGCAGTTTCCGGCGTACGACCACCGCCTCGCCCCGCACGTGCACCACGGTGTTGAGGTGCCCGGTGCCCTTGAAGACGCAGTGCGAAGGAGCCGCGCCCTCGGCCGCCAGCGCCTGGGCCACTTCCTCCTCGGAGAATCCCCCGGGGCTCACCCAGATCACGTCGAGCGGCCGGTACGCGCCCTTGCCGTCCCGGCCCGCCCTGGCCGCGTGCCACCGGGAGAGGATCTGTGCGATCTCCGCGATGTCCGGCACTTCCCCCAGCCGTAACGGCCCCCTGGCCACGGCAAGGGCCTCCGACACCGCCTCCGCCGCCTCCCGCAGCCCCACCGGTTCGCGCTCACTTCCGAGGGACTGGGCCGCGCGCATCACATCCGGGTAGACCGACTGGGCGTACTCGTAGGCGAGGTAGTGCGGGAGGTCGGTGTCCAGACCGTTCGCCGCCTCGGGTCTGGTCCTGCGCATGGCCCGCAGCCACGCCCCCTTCACCTCCTCCAGCTGGCTCTGCGGATACTTCATCCGTACGAGATGGACGGCCAGGTCGTGCAACGGGTCGCCGAAGCTGGCGAGTTCCCAGTCCACGAAGACCAGCGGCGGTGCCGTTTCGTACGAGACGATGACGTTGTCGCGGTGCAGATCGGCATGCAGCAGACTGAACGGCCGGCGCACCATCGACGGCACCCGGTCGGCGAACGCGCTTATCGCGTCCTGCGGAATGCCCAGCGCGGCGAACAGCCCACCGAATTCGGTCCAATTGGCCTGCCGGACGTCCCGGTCCGTGAGCATGGCCAGATGGCGCAGGAACGTACGGCTCTGACCGTCGCGCGGCCAGTCGGGCGGCAGCTCGGGCAGCTTCCCCCTCCCCACCCTGGCCATGTCCGCCAACTGCCCCACCAGGGCCTCGATCAGCAGCGGGTCGACGGGCTTCCCGTTCTGACAGATGCTGGAGAGCGGGACACCCTCCACATAGCTGACCACCGCGGAGTGGCTGCTCTTGGCCAGACAGCGCGGCACACCCGGCAGCACGCCCCGGAGCGCGTCGAGGATCTGCGACTCGTCCTTCCAGGTCCTGACGACGACCGGCAGTGCATCCTTGTTGCGCAGCCGCACGGTGACCTGCGTCCCGCAGGGCCGGCCCACCAGGCGCGCCATGGGCTCGGTCAGCGGGGTCACGAAGTTCCGGTTGTGGAATCCGCCGCTCATCTCGCCGGTACGGATCGCAGCCTCGACGAACGCCGGGTACACGTGCACCGAAGCGGGCTTCGGCGCCTTGGGTTTCGGAGCGAGGAGCGCAGCCGTCGGGGGACCTTCCACAAGCCGCTCCCGGCAGGTCGAACAGTGACATCAGAGGTGGGTCACGTTAGTGGCAGAACGAGGTTTGGGCGCGACGGGTTACCTCATTGGTGCGAGACGTGTCGTACAGAGGTGCCTGAGGCACGGAAACGGGCACGTGTGGCCGAGCACCCGACGCAGGTACGGGACGGGCAGCGCGTTACGCGACGAGAAGGTCCCAGAGGGAGTCGAACCACTCCTGGGAGGCGTCGACGAAGAGCGAGCCGACGGACTCCGGGTCGTTCGCGTCCTTCTCGTACCGGAAGAGGGCGGCCCGCAGCCCGAGGACGTCGATGGTGTCCAGCTCCTCACCGTCGTCGAGCTCGATCCGCCGCTCGACGATCTTGTAGTAGCCCTGGAGCGCGATCGTCCTGTTGAAGAGATAGAGCTTGGAGTGCGGGGTCAGCGGGACCCTTTTGATCTCGACCGACACTTCGGGGACCAGCCGGTCCCGCCGCAGGCCTTCCAGATTGACCTCGATCAACTGACTGTGCAGCGAGCTGAGTTCATGCATGCGCCGCGCCAGCCGGTCGTCCTGCGAACGGTCCTTGGGGCTCGGATACGGCATGCGCATGTCCTCGCGGGGAAGCAGCAGCCGGATGGCGATGCGGCTCGGGCGGATCTCACCCTCCCGCACCCGCCTGACCTGTGCGCTGAGGTGCGTGCTCAGCGTTTCCGAAGTCAGGCTGAAGACGTCGAGGATGACTTCTTCCGCCTCGAAGGCCTGATCGACGACGGTCTGCAGCAACCCGGGCCCCGGCTCCAGCGAGTGGGTCCGCTGCGCCATGATGACCTTGGTCCCACTCCCCTGCCGTGTCTCGATGTAGCCCTCAATGACGAGTTCCCTGACTACGCGCTGGATGGTGTCCCGGGACACCTCGTACCGCTCGGCCAGCACACGCTGCGAGGGCAGCTGGGAGCCGACGGCGTACGTACCGTCGGACATGGCCGTATGCAGCGCCCCCAGCACACGCCGGAACGCCTCGCCGCCTCGGTCACCGCCCGTTGCGCTCGTCACAGCAAGAACGTACCTCTCCCGGAGCTGCGGCAATCCAATTACCGCCAACTGGAGGGAAGTTGGACAGATTGCGTTAGTCGATCTGCCGCAAAGGGGACCAACCCTACAAGCCAATCAGCCCAATTGGACGGCTGCTTGCCTCAGGGAGGGAACAATCTCATGCAACTCATCGGCCTCTTGACCGACGCAATGGCCCAGTCCCACGAGGTCCAGCTCTTCACCCTCGGCCTCCTCTTCGGCGGCTACTGGTACGGCCGAAAGGCCCGCTGAGCGCCGGGAAGCGTCCCCTTTCAGGGCCGCACCTCCCCCTCAGTCACCAGCGTCAGCACGTCCTCCAGCGAGTCCACCACCGCCTGCGCCCCCGCGTTCCGCAGCCGTGCCACCCTGCGGGCGTCCTTCGCGTAGCCGAGGAAGGCGACGCCCGCGCGCTGGGCGGCGTACAGGTCGGACGGGGTGTCGCCGATCATCAGCGACTTGGCGGGGTCGGCGCCCAGCGCGTGTAGGGCGCGGTCGAGGCAGTCCGGGTGGGGCTTGAGGAGGTCCAGACGGTCGGTGCGGCCGTAGATGTGACGGTCGAAGCAGGGGGCCAGGCCGCGCCGCGCGAGGTAACGGGAGGCGGCCTTCGGGGAGTTGTTCGTGGCGATGGCCAGGGGGATGCCGCGCGCCGACCACTCCCGTATCAGATCGTCGACGTACGGGCTTGGGGCGGCGGACCGGGTTGCCCTCAACTCCTCGTCGGTCAGGGCCTGTTCAAGGTCGCGGACCAGTGCGCTGTCGGGGTGCGTGGCGGCGATCGCGCGCAGTACCGCGTGCGGGTCCTGCTGTTCTTCGGCGGCCATCGCCGGAACCTCGATGCCGCGGTCGGTCAGCCAGTCGACCATCCGGTCGGCGATGTCGTGCGCCCGGTGGCCTGCGAAGAGGCCGCAGATCGGGCCGTCGAAGTCGAAGAGGACGCAGGTGGCGCCGGTGATCGAGTGCGCTGCCTGCTCGATCACCGACGCCACCTCCTCGAGGTCTGGGTTCAGGCCTGGGGTCAGGTCTGAGGTCCGGTCCGGGGTCAGGTCCGGGGTCAGGTCCGGGGTCAGGTCTGTGGTTTCTGGGGTCACTAGGAGAGTGTCAGGCCCGACGTGATGGTGTTCCAGAGTGCGTCGAACCAATTTGCGGACTGGTCCACGAAGGCCTTGTCGCGCGGGCCCGCCGCGCTCTCGAAGCCGAAGAGGACGGACTCCGTGCCCAGGGCGTCGTACATCTCCAGGTTGATCTCCTCGATCTCCTCCTGCCGCTTGGCGACCGTGTAGTACGCGAAGAGCGCCTCGGCACCGTTGAAGACATACAGCTTCAGCGGCGGGGTGAAGGGCAGCGCCCGGAAGGTGACACTGACGTCGATGCCGTGCGTGCGGCGGAGGTTGTTGAGGTTGTTCTTGAGGACCTGGCCCTGTGAATTGCGCTGTTGCAGCCAGCGCTGGTGGACCAGGCCCCCCTCACCCGGCCCAACCCCCTTGGGGAAGGCCAGCTCGATGTTGCGCGCGGGCAGCAGGACGCGCACCGTCACGCTGTGGGGCTTGATGCGGTTCTCGTGGATCAGCTTCAACGGTTCCGTCATCGCCAGCATCAACGATTCCGCAGTCAGGCTCAGCGCGTCGATACGGACGTCGTCGGCCGAGAACGCCTGCGTCAGGCGCGGGCCCAGCGCACTGAGGGTCTGCTGCGGACGGCCCGTCGCCGGGTCGCCGCCCGCCGCCGAGGGGACCGTCGCCGCCACCCGCGCCGGGGCGCCCCTCGTGGCCTCCGTCAGCAGGCCCTCTTCGTGCAGGATGCGCAGGGCCTGGCGGATCGTGCCGCGCTCCACGTGGAACTCTTCGGCCAGCCGGGACTGGGTCGGCATCTGGTCGCCGGCCGCGATGTCCCCTCTTCGGATGCGGTCGCGCAGGGTGTCGGCCACTTCCCTGTGCGAGCGCTTTCTTTCGTTCCCTGAACTGTTCTCGTCGCTCACGCCACAACGCTACAACTAGCAGCCATCTAGCGGGAGTTGTTGGGATGTTGTTTATGGATCGCGACCAAGTGGGGACAACTTCGGTGTAGTTGGCTGTCACTTGGCAGACCTGGCAGAGGCAGCGTCGCCTCCCCGCCACCCGCTCCAGCGCCGCCCCCGAGGGAGGGACCCCCATGCCTGCTCTGCTGCTGCTCTCCGCCGTCGTCGTCATCGGATTCGAGAAGTTCGTCGAGTGGCGCTACGGGGCCCCGGGCGCCATCGGTCTCCTGCTGCTCGGCATCGGCGCCAAGGCCAAGAGCCCCGCCTGCGCCGGGGTCGGCGCGACCGTACTCACCCTGCAGGTGGTCGGACCGGCCGCCTCGTAGCGTCCCGGGCCACCGGGTCTCCCGGGCCACCGGGCCTCCCGGGCCCCCGGATCTCCCGGGCCACCGGGCCTACGGCTCGGTGGCCAGCGTCAGGTCCTGACTGATCGTGTTCCAGATCGCGTCGAACCACAGCTGCGACTGCTCCACGAACGTCGAGTCCCGCTGGCCGCCCGCGTCCCGGTCGAAGGGGAACAGCATCGACCGCGTGCCCACCGTGTCGTACATCTCCAGCGGCTCGCGGTCGTCGAACTGCTCCTCCTGCTTCGTGATCATGTAGTACGCGAAGAGCGCCTCCGAGCCGTTCAGCAGGTACAGCTTGACCGGCGGCGTGAACGGGAGCGCGCGGAAGGTGATGCTCACGTCGATGCCGTGCGTACGGCGCAGATTGCGGAGGTTGTGCTGCAGGACCTGGCCCTGCGCGTTGCGCTGCGAGAGCCAGCGCTGGTGCAGCCGGGCGTCGCTGCCGTCCGCGACGGGGGTGGGAAAGGCGAGGTCGATGTCGCGGCTCGGCAGCAGCACCCGCACGGTCACCCTGGTCGGTCCGATCAGGCCCTCGTGGATCAGCCGCAGCGGCTCACCGAAGGCGAGGGTGAGCGAGACGGCGGTCAGGCAGAGCGCGTCGATCTCCACGTGGTCCGACCGGAACGCCTCCGTGATCCGCGAAGCCAGCGCCACCATCGTCGGCTGCGGCGGCGCCACGTGCGGGGCCAGGGCGGCGGGGGCGTCGTCCGCGACCGTCGCCGGAGCACCCTTGGTCACATTGATGAGCAGGTTCTCCTCCTGGAGGATGCGGAGCGCCTGGCGCACCGCGCCCCGCTCCACCTCGTACTCCCTGGACAGCTCGGCCTGCGTCGGCATGCGGTCGCCCGGACGCAGCTGCCCGGCCCTGATCCGGGCCCGCAGCGCATCGGCCACTTCTCGGTGCGACCTTTTCCGACCGTTCACGGCAGCGCCAGCTGTGCTCACAACCAGAACACTACAACTTCACGCCATCTAACGGGAGTTGTTGGCGAACCTGGTTAAAAGTTCTTGTTCGATGGGGACAACTTCATCAGAGTTGGTCGCCAACTCCCTCCAGATGGCCCAACTAGGGGCCACGACAGGGAGGTTGGCGAAAGACTCGCCAACCTCGCCACCCGCTCAGCCACCGCGCAATCACCGCTCAGCCCTCAGGGAGTGATCACCATGCCGCTCGTCGCACTCCTCGCCCTCGGCGTCTACTTCGTCGGCGAAATGATCCAGGA
Source organism: Streptomyces sp. NPDC048442 (assembly GCF_040651475.1). Taxonomy (NCBI): domain Bacteria; kingdom Bacillati; phylum Actinomycetota; class Actinomycetes; order Kitasatosporales; family Streptomycetaceae; genus Streptomyces; species Streptomyces sp. NPDC048442. Next base: position 66,687 of record NZ_JBEZKB010000019.1, on the reverse strand, counting down.
CAAGTTCGGCCTGCTCGGAGTCGCCGCCGTCGGCTTCCTCACCGTGGGCGTCAAGACGAAGAACACCGCCTGCCTCAGCATCGGCACCATCGCCCTCGTCATCCTCGGCCAGTCGGCCGTCAGCTGACCCAGCCAGCCGGCCGTCGACCCAGCCAGTCGGCCGTCGACCCAGCCAGTCGGCCGTCGGCCGAGCCACTCAGAAGACGTCCGGACACCAAGGCTCCCGCACCGTCCTGAACAGCGCGTCCACCCGCGCCGCCGCCCCGTCCCGCTCCTCCGTCACCAGGTCCAGCGCCGCCATCCGCACCGCCGACCTGCCACCCAGATACAGCGCACCCAACTCCCGTACGTCCAGAGTCAGTTCAGCACTCTGCGTGGTGGGCGCGCAGGCCCCCGTCCCGTCCGCCGACACCTCCAGCCGGAACCGGCCCGCCGCGAGCCCCAGCCGGTCCCGCACCTCCAGCACCACCGCGCCGCCACCCTCGTACGGCCTGGCGTACGTCCGTGCCTCCAGCGCCCGTACGACGTCCAGCACCCGCACCCACAGCCAGTCGGCCGACGTCACCAGCCGCGCCGCCCGCGGGTCCGGGAGCAGGTCGGGCAGCAGGTCGTCCGGTGCGCGGTAGCCGGTCCGCACCTTCGCCACCCAGTCGATCGAGCACAGGAAGTGCCACAGGGCGCGCTCGGCCGCCGGGGTCGTGCTGATCAGGCTGCCCACCTGCACCGTGTTCAGCGGCTGCTTGCTGTCGCCCCACTTTTCGTCGGCGCGGTAGGAGACCAGCCCCTCCACCTGCCCGCCGCGCCCGGCCGGCGCCCGGTACACGGCGAAGAAGGTCGGCTTGTACGGGTCGAAGGAGTACTCCGTGAGCCCTGTCCGCGCCTCCCACCAGCTCGTACTCCGGTCAATCACGCCGGCCTGGCCGGCCCGGAACCGCTCGTGCAGCTCGGGGCCGGTCTTCCGGACGTCCGCCGGGTCCACCAGGTCGATCCGCCCGCCGCACTCCGGGCCCGCCCACCGCGGGTCGAGGCCGGTGCGGTGCGTGTCGATCTCCCACTCGCTGACCGAGGTCGCGTGCCCGAAGCCGTACCGCCCGTAGATCGGGTACTCGGCAGCGATCAGCGTCGCGACCGCGTCGCCGCGCTCCTTCGCCTCGGCGAGGTCCGTGCGCATCATCCGGCCGAGGATGCCGCGCCGCCGGTGGGTGGGCGAGACGGTGACGCTGGAAACCGCGTTGGACTGCACGAACTGCCCGCCGGGCACGGTGAGTTGCTGCGTGAAGGACCGGTACGTCGCCACGCACCGCCCGGCCTCGAAGGCCCCCCGCGCCCGGGGCAGGTCGGTGTGCGGCAGCCGCAGTTCGAGGTCCTTGGCCGAGTACGGCTGGGCCAGCAGGAACCCGTTGTTCTTGGCCCGCGTCCAGTCCGCGAAATCGGCCTCGGTGACAGTACGTACATCTACGGAATCAGCACCGGCGAGGGCACTGTCGGGGCCAGGGTCAGCATGGGCAGTCATCCGCCCACGCTAGGCACCCCTCCCTCAGAATGTCGCCCGGATTTCTCCGACCTTGACCGGGCCCCCGAGCAGCGGCACGTCCGCCATCCTGGCCACCACGTCGCCGTGCACGCCCAGCTGTTCCAGCGCCCTGGCCAGCACCGGGCCGAGCGCCCGCCCGGCCCCGTCGTCGATCTTGAAAGCGAGGGCCCGGCCGTCCGGCAGCGCCACCGCCTGCACGGCCTCGGCGCCCATCTTCGACAGCACGCCGGGCACCTCCCGCATCAGCCAGGTGTCGGGCCGCCGGGTGCCCGCCACGTACTCGGGGTGCGCCCGCATCGCGTCCGCGACCCGGCGCTCGGGGGTGCCTTCCGCCGCGAGCACGAAGTGCCGGAAGGCGCGCGCGAGACCGGTGAGGCTTATCGCCATCAGCGGGGCCCCGCAGCCGTCCGTGCCGACCGCGGTGACCTTCTCGCCGCTCGCCCGCTCCACGCACTCCAGGACCAGCTGCTGGAGCGGGTGGGACTGCTCCAGGTACGTCGCCGTGTCCCACCCGTTGAGTGCGCACGCGGCGATCATCGCGGCGTGCTTGCCCGAGCAGTTCATGGTGACCCGCTCGCGGACCTTCCCCGCCGCCAGGTACGCCTCCGCCTCGACGGGGTCCAGCGGCAGGTCGGGCGGCGTCTGGAGATCGTCCTCGGTCAGCCCGTACTCACTGAGCATCTTGCGTACGAGATCCAGCTGGAAGCCCTCGCCGGAGTGGCTCGCGGCGGCCAGCGCGAGGCGCTCCCCCGAGAGGTCGAGGCCGGCCCGCAGCACGGCCGCGGCCTGCATCGGCTTGTTGCTGGAACGGGGGAAAACGGGAGCGACCACGTCACCGAGGGCGTGCTCCACACTGCCGTCGGCCGCCAGGACCACCAGCGAGCCCCTGTGATGGCCCTCGACGAAGCCGGATCGGACGACTTCGGCGAGAACCGGGGGTATGGCGGGGGTGGTGGCGGTGGCGGTGGGAGTCATCGTCGGCTCGGCCTTCCGGACAGGGATCCGCCCCGGGGCCGGCCGCCCGGGGTCGCCGGTGGTGGGCTCAGAGGAGCAGATCGTCTACTTGTGCTTCGCCCTCACGGTACCTGCGCGCGATCTCCGCACTGCAATCGTCCGCGGTCCGCTGGAGCCGCTGCCGCTGCCGGGAAACCTGCTGCTCATAGCCCAGGAGCCGGCCCATGCCCGCATGCAGCTCCTGGTCCGTTCGGGCGCCGAGGTCGGACAGCTCGACCTCCGCGAGCATGTCGCGGGCCAGCTGCCGGTACTCCTCGGTACGCGGCGTGGACAGCGTGACGTGCCGGGCGGATGACCGGTGCGTGGACGGGCTGTCGGCGAGGATCTCCGACAGCCGCTCCACCACCGGCGTCTGCGGCCCGCCCCGCCGGCCCAGCTCGGCCCGCAGGATGTCGATACGGCCGTGCAGCAGCCGCCGTACGTAACTCAGATCGGCCTCGTCGCGCTGCGCGCCCTGGCGCAGCGTCCGCAGCTCCGGCAGACCGAGAACACCGAAATCGGGCTGCGGAACGGCGGGCAGAGAGTCCTGGACGCCCTGCTCCGCACGCGGAGCATGTGGAGTACGCGGAGTGCGGGGAGCGGGTGTCCGTACCGCCTCCACCGCCCCTGCCCCTGCCGCACTCGCCAGCTGCATCGGTACGGGACCGGACGGCTGCCCGGTGCCAGAAGTGCTCATGGATTTCCGTCCCCTCGAACGGTGCGGCGCACCGCCTTGACCCGCATCGTGCCACTCCTTCCCGCACCGACGCAGGCACACTGCACCCGTATGGCCCTTGCATCGCGGAAATCGAAAGAAGGCGCCGCGGGAAGGCATCATGGGCGTCATGCGAGCTGTGGTGCAGAGAGTGGACGGCGCGAGCGTCGTCGTCGGGGGCGAGACGGTCGGCGAGATCGTGGGCGAGGGCCTGTGTGTCCTGGTGGGAGTGACGCACGAGGACACTCCGGACAAGGCGGCGCAACTCGCGCGCAAGCTGTGGTCGGTGCGCGTCCTCGAATCCGAGAAGTCCTGCTCCGACGTGAATGCCCCCCTTCTCGTCATCTCGCAATTCACCCTGTACGGGGACGCCCGCAAGGGCCGCCGCCCCACCTGGAACGCTGCGGCCCCGGGCGACGTCGCCGAACCTCTGGTCGACGAGGTGGTGGCGCAGCTGCGGGCGCTGGGGGCGACGGTGGAGACGGGCAGGTTCGGTGCGGACATGCGGGTTTCACTGACGAACAACGGGCCGTTCACGGTATTGATCGACGTCTGACGACCGTCCGCGGGGGACGGTGCACCGCCACCGAGGGGGACCTGCACGATGCGCACGCGCGCGCTTTTCTCATACGTACTGATAGCTGCCGGCCTGACTGCCGCCCTGAGCGCCTGCGGTTCCGGCGGACCCGAGTCGTACGCCGAGGCAACGGTGGCGATGACCGAACGGGACCTGCACGACGCGACGCTGCGGGACAAGGAGGTGCCCGGCTACACGGTGTCCGCCTCCCGGCTCACCGAGAACGCCAACCTGCCCGCCTGGCGCACCGCGGACGCCAAGTGCGCGCCGCTGCTCGACGCGCTGGGCCCCGGCACCCTGGGCGCGGTCCGCTCGGCGTACGTCACGGTCGGCTCGCGGACCGGCGGCGTGCAGCCCATGGGCCTGAAGCTGGGGACGTACGACAGCGACGGCGCCCGGCGGGCCATGGACAGGCTCTCCGGCGCCGTCGGCTCGTGCCGCGGCTTCGACCTCACGGGCCCGCTGAACCGGGCCTACCGGGTGAGCGTCGAGCTCCCCTCGGGACCGGGGAGCGACGCGGGGACCACCTACGTCCTGGACGCCCAGCCCCTGGACCCCCGCAACGGGCCCGTCCGGCACGAGGTGTACGCCGTACGCACCGGCAGCCTGACCACGGTCGCCACCGTGGACAACACGCTCTCGGCGCTGCCGGGTTCGCCGCCCGTGCTGGACGCGGCCCAGGTGAAGTCGATCCTCGACCGGCAGGTGGCAAAGCTGAAGCGGCCCGTGGACGAGCTCTGATCCACGGTCTGCGCCCGCGGTCTGCGCCTACGGTCCGCGCCCGCGGTCCGCGCCTACGGCTCGACGACGACTTCCTGAGCCGCAGCCGTGTTCCCGGCCATCAGCTCGGCGTCCACGGCCACGTTCCGCTTGACGAGTGCGAGCGCGATGGGCCCGAGCTCGTGGTGGCGGGCGGAGGTCGTCACGAACCCGATCTGCCGGCCTTCGGGCCCGTCGGCAGCGAGCCGCACCGGCGTTCCCGACGGCGGCAGGTGCACCTCGCTGCCGTCCAGGTGCAGGAAGACCAGCCGGCGCGGCGGCTTCCCCAGGTTCTGGACGCGGGCGACGGTCTCCTGCCCCCGGTAGCACCCCTTCTGGAGGTGCACCGCGGTCCCGATCCACCCCAGCTCGTGCGGGATCGTCCGGTGGTCGGTCTCGAAGCCGAGCCGCGGCCGGTGGCCCTCGACGCGCAGCGCCTCGTACGCGAGGATCCCGATCGCGGGCCCGTGGTCGGCGGCGAACGCCTCCAGCTCCTTGCGCGGCAGGAACAGGTCCCGCCCGTACGGCGTCTCCCGTACGACCACGCCGTCGGGCACCGCGGTGATGGACCCGGCCGGCAGCCAGAGCACCCCGAACTCGCCCGTCCGGTCCGCGACTTCCACCCGGTAGAAGAACTTCATGCTCTCCAGGTACGCGATCAACTCCCCCTGCGTCCCCGGCTCGACGTGCACCCACGTCGTCTCGCCGTCGTCCACCAGGTAGAGCGCGTGCTCCACGTGCCCGTTGGCGGTCAGCACCAGCGCCTCGGTGGCCTGCCCGGCGGGCAGTTCGCTCACGTGCTGCGTGATCAGCAGATGCAGCCAGCTCAGCCGGTCCGATCCGGTGACAGCGATGACCCCCCGGTGCGAGAGGTCAACGAAACCGGACCCGTCGGCCAGCGCACGCTGCTCGCGGAACAGATCGCCGTAGTGCGCGGCGACGCCTTCGTCACGCCCCTCGGCGGGAACGGCACCGGGCAGGGAAAGGAGGGGGCTCGTCATGTTCCCCAGCGTACGACCCGCCTACGACTCGGTGCCCTTTGCCGCCTTCGCCGTGCAGTCCGCACACCGCCCGAAGATCGCAAAGTGCTTCATATCGGTCTCGAACCCGAATTCGCCGCGCAGTTTGGCGATGAAGTCACCGGCCACGGCCACGTCCGCTTCGATGACGTTCGAGCAGTCGCGGCACACCAGATGAAGGTGGTGGTGCCGGTCGGCGAGGTGATAGGTCGGCGCCCCGTGCCCCAGATGGGCATGACTGACCAGCCCGAGCTCTTCCAACAGCTCAAGGGTCCGGTAAACAGTCGAAATATTGATCCCCGACGCGGTCTTCCGCACCTGCACGAGGATGTCGTCGGGCGTCGCGTGCTCCAGCACGTCCACCGCTTGCAGCACGAGCTCCCGCTGCGGCGTCAGCCGGTAGCCGCGCTGTCGCAGGTCACTTTTCCAGTCGGTGCTCACCACGCGGCCCAGTGTAGGCAGCGTGGCGAGCATTCGGCCTGTCTCCGGCTCAGCGGAAGAAGGCGATCCCGTCGTCGGGCAGGTCGCCGAGGCCCTTCGCCATCTCCTCGACCTCCTCCGGCGTCACGGTCTTCTTCAGGTGCGCCGACATGTACGGGCGCAGCTCGACCTCGGGGGTGGCCTTCTCGCCGACCCACATCAGGTCGCTCTTCACGTAACCGTAAAGACGCTTTCCGCCGGTGTACGGACCCGAGGCGGCGGTACGCGCCACCGCGTCCGTCACGATGTCGATCTGCGGCTTCTGGGCGGCCAGCTCGCCGTACCAGATCTCGACGACACCGGTGTCGCGGGTCATGACGACCTCGACCTTGCGGTCCTTGTCGATGCGCCAGAAGCCGGACTCGGTCTCCAGCGGCTTCACCTTGTTGCCCTCGGCGTCGAGGATCCAGGAGTGCGAGACGTACTCCAGGAAGTCGCGGCCGTCGTGGCTGAAGGTGACTTCCTGGCCGAAGTTGGCCTTCTCCTGGCCGGGGAAGTCGGTGACTCCCGCACCCGTCCACTTCCCGAGGAGGAAGACGAGGGGGACGAGGTCCGGGTGGAGGTCGGACGGAATCTCGATCATGAGTGGCTCAGGCGATCTGTGTGGAGGGGTGACGGCTCACTGCCCGGTACGTGCATACGTGCGTATGGGCTAGCGCTGGCCCTGGTAGAGCTTCTTCACGGCCAGTCCGGCGAAGGCGAGGACGCCGACGCAGACCAGGACCAGCAGGGCGGAGAAGACTGCCTCAAGCACGGGGTGCTCCTTGGGACGATCGAGGTGCGGGATACGGGCCGGGTCCCAGCTTAGTCCGCCGGGGCCCACCGCTCTCGGTGAGGTCCGCGCGGGCCCGTGCCGGGCTTACAGTGCCCGCATGTCGAAGAAGCTCGTGATCAAGGTGACCGCCGGGGCCGATGCGCCCGAGCGGTGTTCGCAGGCGTTCACGGTGGCGGCGGTGGCCGTGGCCAGTGGGGTGCGGGTGTCGTTGTGGCTGACCGGGGAGTCGGCGTGGTTCGCACTGCCGGGGAAGGCGGCGGAGTTCGAACTGCCGCACTCGGCGCCGCTGCCGGACCTGATCGAGTCGATCCGGGCGGGCGGGCAGATCACGCTGTGCACGCAGTGCGCGGTACGCAGGGACATCGGCGAGGACGATGTGCTGGAGGGCGTACGGATCGCCGGGGCGCAGGTCTTCGTGAGCGAGGTCATGGAGGACGGCGTCCAGGCACTCGTCTACTGAGCCCGCACTGAGCCCGCACTGGGCCCACATCTGCTCACTGATGCTTCTTGCGCCCGTCCAGCTCGTCCCACCAGTCGTCGGAGCGGGGGTCGCCCGTCGTCTCGTCCCACCAGCGGTCGTCGGGCCCCTTGCGGTTGGCGACCATCGCCGCGAAGGGCGGGATGAGGGCGGCGACCACGCACATCCCGACCGCCAGGGGAACCGACCAGAGCCGCACGAATGCGCACGCCGAGATGAAGAGGACGAGGCACGTCCCCATCATCACGAAGTAGACGCGACGACGACGCTCGTACATACCTCCACCGTACGACCGGGACGGGAAAAGCGGCACGGAGCGCACGGAGCCTCGGCGCGGGCATGGCAAAAGGGCCGCACCCTTCGTCACAGGCATGGCGTCCAACCCCCTGCGGGTGCGGCCCTCCGGCCGGTCCGAGCACCCCGGCCCGCGCCAGACCCCGACGGACGGAGTCCGGCGCAGCGACCCGAAGCCCGGGAGGCGCCCCCGGCGCCGAGCGGTGCGAGGGGCGCATGAAAAAGGCAGAAGGGCCGCACCCTTCGTCACAGGCATGGCGTCCAACCCCCTGCGGGTACGGCCCTCCGGCCGGTCCGAGCACCCCGGCCCGCGCCAGACTCCGACGGACGGAGTCCGGCGCAGCGACCCGAAGCCCGGGAGGCGCCCCCGGCGTCGAGCGGTGCGAGGGGCGCGTGGAAAGTCAGACGGCGATCGCGACCTCCGCGAGGCCACCCGTCTGGGCGACGACCGTGCGGTCCGCCGTGCCGCCCGGGACCAGGGCGCGCAGCGTCCAGGTGCCCTCGGCCGCGTAGAAGCGGAACTGGCCGGTGGCGGAGGTGGGGACCTCGGCCGTGAATTCGCCGGTCGAGTCGAGGAGGCGGACGTAGCCCGTCACCGGCTCGCCGTTCTTGGTGATGCTGCCCTGGATGGTGGTCTCACCGGGCTTGATGGTCGAGGCGTCGGGGCCGCCGGCCTTTGCTCCACACATGTGCGTACTCCAGAAGTCCGAAGGGGAGAGGGGCTTACTTGTTGGCGCCGAGCTCGATCGGCACGCCGACCAGGGAGCCGTACTCGGTCCACGAGCCGTCGTAGTTCTTGACGTTCTCGACGCCGAGCAGCTCGTGCAGGACGAACCAGGTCAGGGCCGAGCGCTCACCGATGCGGCAGTACGCGATGGTGTCGCGGGCGAGGTCGACCTGCTCGGCCTCGTAGAGGGCCTTCAGCTCCTCGTCGGACTTGAAGGTGCCGTCGTCGTTGGCGTTCTTCGACCACGGGATGTTGCGGGCCGAGGGGACGTGGCCGGGGCGCTGCGACTGCTCCTGCGGGAGGTGCGCGGGGGCGAGGAGCTTGCCGCTGAACTCGTCGGGCGAACGGACGTCGACCAGGTTCTGGGAGTCGATGGCCGCCACGACGTCGTCGCGGTAGGCGCGGATGGACTCGTCCTGGGGCTGGGCCTTGTACGAGGTGGCCTCGCGCTGCGGGATCTGCGCGCCGTCGACCAGGTCGCGGGAGTCCAGCTCCCACTTCTTGCGGCCGCCGTCGAGCAGGCGGACATCGCCGTGGCCGTAGAGCTTGAAGTACCAGAAGGCGTACGACGCGAACCAGTTGTTGTTGCCGCCGTAGAGGACGACGGTGGTGTCGTTGCCGATGCCCTTCTCGGAGAGGAGCTTCTCGAAGCCGGCCTGGTCGATGAAGTCGCGGCGGACCGGGTCCTGGAGGTCCTTGGTCCAGTCGATCCGGATCGCGTTCCGGATGTGGTTCTTCTCGTACGCCGAGGTGTCCTCGTCGACCTCGACGAGCGCGACCTTCGGGTCGTCCAGGTGGGCCTCGACCCAGTCGGCGTCGACCAGTACGTCGGTGCGGCTCATGTGTTTCTCCTCCGGGGCAGTTTCGGGGGGATACGAAGTGCGGGTTCGCGGTTCGCGGTGCGGTTCGGGTTGCGCGGTGCGGTTCGGATTGCGCGGTGCGGATTGCCTGTGCGGGGTGCGTGCCGGTACGGCGGCGGGGCCGTGCGTACGGCGGCGCGGTGCGGCGGGGTGGGCGCAAGTAGCCCTGGGGAAGCGGGAGTTCGGGGCGTCGCGCCCAGCGGTCCCCGCTCAGACGGCGCGGCGACAGAGCATGGCGGCGACGCGGCACAGGTCTACTGCCCGCCGCTTCGTGAGGTCCGCCTGTCGCTGCTGCATGGGACCGATCGTAGGGACGTGCGGGGGTGCGTGTCACCGGCGTGTCGGATGGTGAGACGAGATCGTCTGCTGGCTGAGACGCGAAGAGGGGCCGGGGTGTCGCTCCCGGCCCCTCGTCCCGCTTGTGCGTCCCTCCGTCCTGCGGAGTGGACCATTCCGTCTCGCCATCCGGAGAATGGGTGGCCGGCGGGTCACCTGACGGGTCGGCGGACCGTCACCAGCCCCGCCCGCACACTCACCCGGCCGACCGCACGGTCATCCAGACCCCAGCCGTACCCTCAGCCGGCCAGGTGCACGTTCGTGCCCGTGACGCCGATCTGCATGCCGGTCTCGACCGGGGTGACCTTGTCCAGGACCAGGCCGTTCGGCAGGCCGCCGATCGGGCGTTCGAAGTCGATCTTCTTGCGGATCATGCCTTCGAGGCCGGGGATGCCCTGCCCCGGCACCTCGTCGGCGCGTACCGCGATCGACTTGCCGTTGTTCTTCAGGCTGACGCTGGACAGCACGCTGCGCCGGATCTCCCGGCCGAGCACCGAGACCGTGCCGGTGACCTTGACCTTGCCGTTCCCGCCGTAGGCGAGCTTCACGTCCTTGTCGCCCGCCGCACGCGTCAGGTCGTCGTACGAGATCACGGCCGTGCCGGTGGCACGCGCCGCAGTCGCGGAGGAGAAGTTGTTCGACAGGGTCACGTCGTGGAGTTCGGCGGTCATCCGGCCGACCTTCAGGCTGCGGCCCTGGGCGCTCGCCTCGACGCCGTCCATCGTGACGTCGACCTGGTCGAGCTTCTTGCCGAGCACCTGGGTGAGGAAGGGGAAACCCTTGATGTCGATCTGTGGTTCCGCCGACAGCCCCTGGCTGGTGCGGACCTTGGCCGCGACCTCGCCCTCGGCGTAGTTGACCGCGAAGCGGTCCGCGACGGCGAAGATGCCGCCGACGATCACCACCAGGATCAGAAGTATGCGTAGTGCGCGCATTGTCGGTGTTCCCCCACCTGCGATCGTTGGCCCCCGTACGGGGAGTGAGCCTAACGGGTGGGGTTCACACCAGCCTCAGGGATCACATCAGGCGAAGGCGCGGCCCAGCAGGTACACCGCGGGCGCGGCCAGTGCGAGCGGCAGCGCGACGCCCGCCGTCATGTGCACGAACTTCGACGGGTAGTCGTAGCTCGCCACCCGGTGCCCGACCAGCGCGCACACCCCGGCGCCGAGGCCGATCACCGCACCGCCCGTGCCGAGGCCGGTGGCCCCGCCCGCCGCGATCCCGGCGCCCGCCGCCGCGAGCAGCGCGACACCGACCGAGGCGGGTACGGGCAGCGGCAGCGCGCGGGCGACGATCGCGGCGGCGACCGCGAGTCCGCCGACCGTCATGGCCTTGGAGTCGGCGGCCAGGTGCCCTGCGGCGACGACGGTCAGCGCGGCCGTGGTGACCCCGGCCGTCAGCGCGTACATCCGCTCGTCGGCGGGCATCCGGTTGCGCAGATGCAGGACGACGGTCAGCAGGACCCACACGCCGAGCGTCCCCAGAATCGCGGCGGGCGCGTGCAGGGCGTCGACGGCGAGAAGCGCGACGTCCGCGACCAGACCGCCGAGGAACGCGAGCGCGATTCCCTGCCTGGCCGGCCACATCCCGTTCAGCCGGAACCAGCCCGCAGCCGTCACCGCCTGCAGCAGCACCACCGGCACGACCAGCGCGAACTGCCCGAACACGGCCGCCCCGGCGAGCAGCGCCGCCAGCACCGCGGTCAGCAGGGCGGGCCTCATGCCGGGCTCTATGATCGGCGACCGCCCTTCCGCGCGGGCCCGCTGGGCGTCGGTGATCCGGGTGTTGCCGCGGGTCGCCGGGGAGCTGTAGGCGGGGGCGGAGGTGGAGGGCGTCTCGTACGGGGCGGGGGCCGGGGTCCCGGCCTGAGGGGACGCGTAGGAGGGCTCGGGGGTCTGGAGCGGGCTCTGCATGGGGACCTCGGGCGGCAGGGGGTACGAGCCGGAGGGGCTGGTGGGGCCGGAGGGACCGGTGTGGCCGGTGTGCCCGGTGTGCCCGTTCTGCGGCGGGAGGTAGGCGGTGTCAGCCGCGGCCGGAGCCTGGTGCTGCGGGGCCTGGTGCTGCGGAGCCTGGTGCTGCGGTGCCTGCTGGACCGGCTGGTACTGGGTGTCCCAGGTCTGCCCCTGCCAGGTCTGCGTCGCGTACGGGTCCTGTGCGGCGGCGGGTCCCGGGTACGACTGGTGCTGCTGCGACTGCTGGTGCTGCTGCGGCTCCGGGTACTGCTGGTCACCGTACGAAGGCTGCGGGGCCTGCTGGGCCTGCTGGGCCTGCTGGGCCTGCTGGGCCTGCTGGGCCTGCTGGGCCTGCTGGGCCTGCTGGGCCTGCTGGGCCTGCTGGGCCTGCTGGCCATACGGATCCTGCCCGTACTGACCCTGTGCGTACGGATCCGGTGCATACGGATCCTGCCCGTACTGGTCCCGCCCGTACTGGTCCTGCCCGTACGGCGGCGGGTACTGCTGGTCGTTGCTGCTGCTCATGGTCTCGGTCACCCTCCTGCGAACGGTGGGAGCACCTCGACCGTGCCGCCTTCGGCCAGCCGTACCGTGCCGTGGTCACGTTTCCCGACGGGGTCGCCGTCGATCAGGAACGAGCACCGCTGGAGCACCCGCACCAGCTCCCCGGGGTGCTGTGCGCGCACCGCGTCCAGTGCCTCGGCGAGCGTTTCGGCCGCGTACGGCTCCTCGCCGGTCCCGGCAGCGGCCTTGGCCGCCGCCCAAAAGCGGATGGTTCCCGCTGCCACAGCGGCACTCCTCTCGCGCAACTCCCACAGCCCTCGGGTCCCTCGGGCTCCTCAGCTGTCCATGATGGGCCATCCGGCCGCCCGTTCCGGCGAACGATCAATGGCCCACTCCGCGATGCGGGCCAGCAGCGCCGCGTCCGCCGCGTTCTCCGCATGCCCCATCCCTGGCTCGATCCACAGTTCCGAGCCGGGCGCGGCCGCGGCGAGCGAGCGCGGGTGGTCGAGCGGGAAGTAGGGATCGCGGTCCCCGTGCACGACGAGCAGCGGTGTCGGCGCCAGATACGGTGCGGCCTCCACCGGCGACAGCGGTACGGGGTCCCACGCCCCGAGGTGAATCCGCGTACGGAATCCGGCCCTCCCGACCAGACGCCCGGCCGGTCGCGTCACCACCCAGTGAAGGCGCCGCATCGGGGCCGTCCCCCGGTAGAACCACCGGGCCGGAGCACTGACCGCCACCACGGCATTCACCCTGGCGTCCACCCCGACGTCCACCCCGACGTCCGCCCCGGCAGTCACCCCGGCGCCGACCGCCACCTCACCGTCCGCGCCCGAGCGCGCTTCCGTGCGCCCCCTCTGCAACGCCTCGTACGAAAGTCCGTACAGCGCCCCCTGCCGCAGCACCACGGACCCGCCCATCGAGAACCCGACGGTGGTCACGTACCGGTGCCCCAGCGATCTCCCCCAGGCGATCGCGGCGGCCAGGTCCAGCACCTCCCGGTCCCCGACCGTCGAGCGCCCGCCCGACCTCCCGTGCCCCCGGAACGAGAACGTGATCACGGCCCCGTACTGCGCGAACACCCGGGCGGCCCGCCGCACGGCCGGCCGCTCGGCGGACCCCGTGAAGCCGTGCGCGAGGACGAAGAGCGGGACCGCCGAGGGGGCTGCAAGAGGGGCAGGACCCGGCTCGTACACCGCCTCGACGGACACCGAATCGCCCGTACGGAGCGTGCTCCGCCGGGCCGTCGGAGTGACCAAGGAAACAGCGGAGGCGCCTGTCATGTGGGCTATTCTGCTGGGCAGAGGACTCGGGCACCGTTGCCCCCGGGTCCTTTTGTGCTTTCCGGGAGACCTAAAAAGCTCGGAAAGAACAGGGCAAGAGAGCAGGAAAACGGGCACGTCGGACCCCGGGGCGCGGGGGCCTTCGACCTAGTAGTACGAAACAGAAGCAGTACGAAGCAGTGCCGTAAACGTCCTCGCAGGGACCGAGGAGGAACCGACGTTATGGGCGAGCGAACCGTGCACGAACCGGAAATGAAGCTGTGGGCAGGTGGAGCGCGATGAGCTCTCTGCTGCTCCTCACCAATGCCCTCCAGCCGTCGACGGAGGTGCTTCCCGCCCTCGGCCTGCTGCTGCACAGCGTGCGGGTGGCCCCCGCCGAAGGCCCCGCACTCGTGGACACCCCTGGTGCCGACACGATCCTGATCGACGGCCGGCGCGACCTCCCGCAGGTGCGTTCGCTGTGCCAGCTGCTGCGCTCCACCGGCCCCGGCTGCCCGCTGATACTGGTCGTCACGGAGGGCGGTCTGGCCGCCGTCACCGCCGACTGGGGCATCGACGACGTACTCCTGGACACGGCGGGGCCCGCGGAGGTCGAGGCGCGGCTGCGGCTCGCGATGGGCCGCCAGAACCTGGCCGCCGACGACATCCCCACCGAGATCCGCAACGGCGACCTGTCGGTCGACGAGGCGACGTACAGCGCGAAGCTCAAGGGGCGGGTCCTGGACCTGACCTTCAAGGAGTTCGAGCTGCTGAAGTACCTGGCGCAGCACCCTGGCCGGGTCTTCACCCGGGCGCAGCTCCTGCAGGAGGTGTGGGGGTACGACTACTTCGGCGGCACGCGGACGGTGGACGTGCACGTCAGGCGGCTGCGCGCGAAGCTCGGCGTCGAGAACGAGTCGCTGATCGGGACCGTCCGGAACGTCGGCTACCGCTTCGTGGTGCCGGAGAAGCCCGAGAAGGCGGAGCCGAAGCCGGAACAGGAGAAGGCCGCGGGCCGGGAGGCCGAAAAAGCCCGTGCGCGCGCCTCGGCGTCGGTGGCGCGGCCCGAGGCCGGGTCGTAGGCCGGGTTCGCCAGGCCCGCAGGTCCGCAGGTCCGTAGGCCAGACGGAGGAATCACTCGTACCGGAGTAAGAAGGTCTCAACTCGGCATGATCCTTGGGACGACCGGCCTGTGACCTGGTCCATCCGCGTAGACTGCCGCGCGTGGCCAAGGTGACGCGGGACGATGTGGCACGACTGGCGGGTACTTCGACCGCGGTCGTCAGTTACGTCATCAACAACGGACCCCGGCCGGTCGCCCCGGCCACGCGCGAGCGTGTCCTCGCCGCGATCAAGGAACTGGGCTACCGCCCGGACCGGGTCGCGCAAGCGATGGCGTCGCGCCGCACCGATCTCATAGGCATGATCGTGCCGGACGCCAGGCAGCCGTTCTTCGCGGAGATGACCCACGCGGTCGAACAGGCCGCCGCCGAGCGCGGAAAAATGGTCCTCGTCGGCAATTCGGACTATCGCAACGAACGCGAGATCCACTACCTCCGGGCCTTCCTCGGCATGCGGGTCTCCGGCCTCATCCTGGTCAGCCAGGGCATGAGCGAGAGCGCGGCGGCGGAGATCGACGCGTGGGACGCGAGGGTCGTGCTGCTGCACGAGCGCCCCGAAGCGATCGACGACGTCGCGGTCGTCACGGACGACGTGGGCGGTGCGCAGCTCGCCACCAGGCACCTTCTGGAGCACGGCCACGAGTACGTGGTGTGCTTCGGCGGCACCGAGTCCACCCCGTCGGTGGGCGACCCGGTGGCCGACCACATCGAGGGCTGGCGGCGGGCGATGCGGGAGTCCGGGCGGCCGACGGAGGGGCGGCTGGTCCAGGCGCCGTACGACCGGTACGCGGCGTACGAGGTGGCGCTCGGGCTGCTCTCGGGGCCGGACCGCCCCCCGGCCATCTTCTGCTCGACGGACGACCAGGCGATCGGCGTACTGCGGGCCGCCCGCGAGCTCCGTATCGACGTCCCCGGCGAGCTCGCGGTGGCGGGCTTCGACGACGTCAAGGAAGCGGCCCTGACGGACCCGCCCCTGACGACGGTCTCCTCGGACCGGCCTGCGATGGCCCGCGCGGCGGTCGACCTGGTCCTGGACGACGGGCTGCGGGTGGCCGGCTCCCGACGCGAACGCGTCAAACAATTCCCCTCAGCCCTAATAATCCGCCGCTCCTGCGGCTGCGGGTAGCCGCACCTGACCCTCAGCCCCAAGCCCCCTCGGGCGGCTGACGTCGCCGACCCCTAGCCCTCTTGGGCAGCGGGGCCGCCCCCGGGGGCGGGACGGGTGGGCAAGGGGGCGGCCCCACGCGGAGCACGCCCCCTCCGCGACCGCACACCCCGGAGGACCTCCTGCGGGTGCGTCGTGGCTGATCGCGCAGTTCCCCGCGCCCCTAACTGCCTGCCCCTTACCCCCTAGCCTCCTTGGGCAGCGGGGCGGTCATCGTGCCGGTGCGTCGTGGCTGATCGCGCAGTTCCCCGCGCCCCTAAAAGCCTGCCCCCGAGCCCCCAGCCCCCTCGGGCGGCTGACGCCGCCGACCCCTAGCCTCCTTGGGCAGCGGGGCCGCCCCCCGGGGGCGGGACGGGTGGGCAAGGGGGCGGCCCCCACGCGGACCCCCGCCCTCCGCGACCGCCCGCGCCCCTAAGGGGCCGTCCCGTCCTTATGTCCGGCATACAGGAATCTGGCGCCCTTCTTAACCGCCCCTCAGACAGTTCTCATTCACCGCCCCCAAGCTCATGAGCATGACGACCGAGACCCCGCGCCCCAGCGGCGAGCAGCCCGAGCAGCCCGAGCAGCAGTCCTCGTACTCGTACGCGTACGCCGGATTCCCCCCGCCCCCGGCCCACGCGCCGGCACCGGCACCGACCCCCCGCGCCCGCCGTGCCCGCGGGCCCGTCGCGCTCCTCGCCGCCGTCGCCATCGTCGCCGCCACCGTCGGCGGTGGTACCGCCTACCTCACCCAGCGGCTGGCAGGCAGCGACGGCGCCACCGCGGACGGCGTGAGCGCATCCGGCAGCAACGTCTCGCAGTCCAGCATGGGGACCGTCGCCGGTGTCGCCCAGGCCGTCGGCCCCGCCATCGTCGAGATCAGTGCGAAGTCGAGCGCCGGTGCCTCCACCGGTTCCGGCGTGATCGTCACCGCCGACGGCGAGATCGTCACGAACAACCACGTCGTGGCGGGCGCCGACACCGTCAAGGTCACTCTCTCCACCGGCAAGACGTACACCGCGAAGGTCGTCGGCACCGACCCCGACAAGGACCTCGCCCTGATCAAGGTCCAGGGCGGGAGCAAGCTGCCGACCGCCAAGCTGGGCAGCAGCAAGAGCCTCAAGGTCGGTGAGGAGGTCGTCGCGATCGGTTCGCCCGAGGGCCTCTCCGGCACCGTCACCAGCGGCATCGTCTCCGCCCTCGACCGCGACGTGACCGTCTCCAAGGACCAGCCGGGACAGCAACAGCAGCGCGGTGGCGGCGGTTGGCCGTTCGAGTTCGGCGGCGAACAGTTCAACGGCGACACGGGCCAGTCCAAGACCACGTACAAGGCGATCCAGACGGACGCCTCCCTCAACCCGGGCAACTCCGGCGGCGCCCTCATCAACATGCGCGGCGAGATCGTTGGAATCAACTCCGCGATGTACGCCCCGAGTTCGGGCGGTCAGAGCGCGTCGGGCAGCGTCGGTCTCGGGTTCGCGATCCCCGTCGACGCGGTGAAGGCCGACCTCGACAGCCTCCGCAAGGGCGGGCCCGGGGGTCAGGACCAGCAGCGGAACCAGCAGCAGGACCAGGGCCGCGACGGGTTCGGCAGCGGGTTCGGGGTCTAGGACCTCCGGCCTCAGGGCCCGCCATCGTGTAAAGCTGGACGTGCCCCCGCCCGTACCGGAGAAGAGCAGGACAGGACAGCCGGATGACCCCCGCAGCCACACCCCCCGAGGACCGGCCCGCCACCGAGCGCATCCTCGTCGTCGACGACGAGCCCGCCGTGCGCGAGGCGCTTCAGCGCAGTCTGGCCTTCGAGGGGTACGGGACGGAGGTCGCCGTCGACGGCATC
The DNA here is from genome assembly GCF_040651475.1 of Streptomyces sp. NPDC048442. Lineage (NCBI taxonomy): Bacteria > Bacillati > Actinomycetota > Actinomycetes > Kitasatosporales > Streptomycetaceae > Streptomyces > Streptomyces sp. NPDC048442. The sequence continues at coordinate 49,320 of NZ_JBEZKB010000019.1, read as the reverse complement.
GAGGCGGTCACGAAGACCGCCACGTACGCACCGGACCTGATCATTCTCGACATCCAGATGCCCCGGATGGACGGCCTGACCGCCGCCCGCCGCCTGCGGCACGCCGGGGACACCACCCCGATCCTGATGCTGACGGCCCGCGACACGGTCGGCGACCGGGTTTCGGGGCTCGACGCGGGCGCCGACGACTATCTCGTCAAGCCGTTCGAGCTCGACGAACTCTTCGCCCGGGTAAGGGCGTTGCTCCGCCGCAGCTCGTACGCACAGCAGGCGGGGCTGCCCGCCGCCCCGGGCGACGTCCTCACCTTCGAAGATCTGCGCATGGACATGGTGACGCGGGAAGTGACGCGCGGGGAGCGTCAAGTCGAGCTCACCCGGACCGAGTTCACCCTCCTTGAGATGTTCCTCGCCCACCCCCGGCAGGTCCTCACGCGCGAGCAGATCCTCAAGTCCGTCTGGGGCTTCGACTTCGAGCCGTCCTCCAACTCCCTCGACGTGTACGTGATGTACCTGCGCCGCAAGACCGAGGCGGGCGGCGAACCCCGCCTGGTGCACACGGTGCGGGGCGTCGGGTACGTACTGCGCGCGGACTCCGGTACGCAGCCGGGCGGCGCGGCGTGACCTCGCTCGCCCACCGCCTGCGCACGCTCCGCATCCGTACCCGGCTCGCCCTCCTCGTCACGACGGCGGTGGCGGTCGCGGTGGCTCTGTCGGCGGCGGCCTGCTGGCTCCTGACGCAGAATCAGCTGCGTTCGGAGCTGGACAACACCCTCCAGAACTCGCGGGCCTCGACGGACTACCTCCGTACGACGGCGGGCAACTGCCGCGACACCGCCTTCCCCGGCGGTCAGACACTGCCGGGTTCCGCGTACGTACAGATCGTGCTGGAGGACGGCAGCCGCTGTGTGGGTCCCGGGTCGACCCCCGTCCGGGTGCAGAAGGTCGACCAGGCGGTGGCCATCGGCATCGCCACCGAGACCCTGCACGACGGGGTGGACACGGACGGCAAGGACGTGCGCGTGCTCACCCGCCGCGACCCGTCCACCCACTTCACCGTCTCCATCTCGCGCCCGCTCTCGGAGATCGACACCCCCCTCAACAACCTCGCGCTCGTCCTCCTCCTGGTCGCGGGCCTGGGAATCGTCGGCGCGGGAGCGGCCGGCTTCTGGGTCGCCCGTACCGGCCTGCGCCCGGTCGACCGCCTCACGGAGGCCGTCGAGCACATCGCCCGCACCGAGGACCTGACCGTACGGATCCCCCTCACGGGCTCCCCCGAGGACGAGACCGCCCGCCTCTCCGCCTCCTTCAACGCGATGACCGCCGCCCTCGCCTCGTCCCGCGATCTCCAGTCCCAGCTCATCGCGGACGCGGGCCACGAGCTCCGTACCCCCCTCACCTCACTCCGTACCAACATCGAACTCCTCTCCCGCAGCGAGGACACCGGCCGCCCGCTGCCCCCCGCCGACCGCAAGGCCCTCCTCGCCTCGGTCAAGGCCCAGATGACCGAACTGGCCGCGCTCATCACGGACTTGCAGGAGCTCGCCCGCCCGGAGACCTCCCCGGGCAGCCCCTCCCCGCAGGTCGTCTCCTGGCACGACCAGACCCGTACCGCCCTGGAACGGGCCCGGCTGCGCGGCCCCGAGCTGAACTTCGACGTGTCACTCGCCCCCTGGTACGTACGTGCCGAACCGGCGGCCCTCGAACGCGCGCTGGTGAACATCCTCGACAACGCGGTGAAGTTCAGCCCGCCCGGCGGCACGGTCGACGTCCGTCTCCACCTGGGCACCCTCACCGTCCGCGACCACGGCCCGGGGATCCCGCCCACCGACCTCCCGCACGTCTTCGAACGCTTCTGGCGCTCCCCGTCCGCCCGCGCCCTCCCCGGCTCTGGCCTCGGCCTCTCGATCGTCGCGCGTACGGTCCGGGAGGCGGGCGGCGAGGTGTCGCTCCGGGCCCCGGAGGACGGCGGACCGGGTACGGAGGCGGTCGTACGGCTGCCGGGCGCGCCGACGCTGCCGCCGAGCGAGGTTCCGTAACGGGCTTACCGGCGTGAGTGCCGTTGCGGGCTTACCGGCGCTTGCGCCGCCGTCGCGCCCGGCCCGCCGGGCCCGCCGGGGTCGCTCCCCCACCCTCGCGCCTCACCCGCATCTCCCTGCGGATGCGTGCGGCCTTGCCCCGTACGGCCTTCGGCGAGGGCCCGCACGCCGGGTCCTGGCAGCCGGACCGCCCACACCCACCGCCTCGCTCCCCGCCCGCGCACCGCACCGGCTTCGCGCTCCGGCACGGGCGGCACAGCCCGCCCGGCAGCTCCTCGGGCCGCCCGGCGGCCCCGCACCCGACGCACTCGGTCATCGGGTCGCCGAGGGGTGTCGGGGGCAGCTCGGGCGGCAGCTTGGACAACAGCCGCGACTGTACGAAGCCGAAGGGGTGGGTGATCCGGCCGGGCAGCAACAGCGTGAGGGCGTAGGCGAGTTGGGTCTCGCTCGCCCCTCGCCGGAACCACTCCCCCGCTGTCTCGGCGAGCGCGTAGCACTCGCTCTCGGACAGCGCCAACTGCGGCTCCCGCCGCCCGATCCGGGCCAGCGCGCGGAACCCGCGCCCCTCGTTCCCGCCACTCTGGGGTACACCCGGCTCGGGATCGTCGTAGCCGGACGAGGGCACGCTGTCGGTGAAGACGTCGTGCCACCAGGCGGCGGGCCTGGGCGTACGGCTGAAGTAGGACTGGGTGACGTACCTGACGTTGCCCTGGTCGTCCATGAGCCCGGTGCGGCGGCGGCGCAGGTGACCGGCGGTGGTGAGGCGGTTGAGGACGGTACCGAGGGCGCACTGGCCGTAGTCGGCCATCTCGCGGGCGAGGGTCTTGATGCTGATGTCGGCGCCCTCGGGCAGCCGGTCGATGTACTGGGCGACGGCCGCTTCACGCCTGGGCAGGTGTGCGAAATCGCCCCTGGCGCGGGGCTGTTGGTCCGGCGCTTCGCGCTTCCCGAAGCCGGGGGAGGCCATGGGGTGGGCGGGGGCATGGAGGGTACGACTAAGCTGGCCAGCAGCCATGAGATCGTCTCCGCGATCGGAATGGTCAGGCCTCTGTGCGGTGCGACAACACCCACAGGGGCCGTTCTGTTGTGACGGACCGTACACGGTCGCCACGCACTGCCGCCACCTGGTCACGAAACGTCACCCGGCTTGCTGAATGGGCGAGTTGGCGTCGCGCGCGTGCGTACGCGGGGACGCGTGGGCGCGAGGGGCGGGTGGGTGGGTAAGTTCCCACCGGCCTCTTCCGAGTAAAAACGTCTCGACTCTCTGAGCTCGAATCTCAAGGCTGGAAGGCCTGGTCAGAGGCGGTCGGGCGGGCGGGCTGCGGGAGCGGGTAAATAACCGGCAGAGGTGCACGGCAGGCCGGGCAGCGGCTCGTACCGTCCATCCACAGAACGATCTTCTGGCATCCGGGGCACAGGACTGCCTCACCCCCGTCCTCGGCACTCAACTCTGCGCCGCCGTCCACCTGTGGCCGAGGAGAACGGCCCGCGATTTCTGAATCTCGGCCTCAAGGGCCAGGAGGAAGTTGAGCCGCCGGGCCAGATTCAGGCAGTCCACCGCGCTGAGTCGGCCGAGGTCGAGCGGGACGCCGGGCTCGTCGAGGCAGAGGGCGAGGTGCGGGAGCAGGGTGCCGGCTTTCGCAAGGGCGGCGAAGAGCTCGTTGAAGGCGATGGTCGCGGTCTGATTCTGCTTCTCAAGGGCGGTGTCGCGCGGGGGTGTGGGGGTTGTTCTGGACCTGGTGCTCATTCCGCTTCTTCCTGCTCTCGCATCCGAACTCCACTGTTCTCCTTCCAGGTTGACCACTCACGGTTACGATCGGTAGGAGTTCGCTATCGGAGTGCGATCGAGGTGCGCGGCATATGCCAGGGATGCGGGAGCCGGACCCCAGCGAGAACATCGAGCAGTACATCGGGAATGCGGTGCAGGAGGCCCGGCTGGCCAAAGCCCGCGCGAAGGTCCCTGGCGAGGACTGGTCGCAGACGTTCCTGGCACGGCGGGTCTTCACGAGCCAGTCCCGAATCTCGGAGGTGGAGACGGGGGATGCGCCGCCGGATACGGATCTGGCGCGGAAGCTCGAATCGGCGTTGGGGCTGCGGCCGGATGAACTGGTGAACCTGGTCAGGATTCTGGAGCAGGACACGGTAAGGGACTACGCAAAGCCCTTCCTGCGTCGGCAGGCTCAAGCGGAACTGATGCACGCATGCGGGCCCGTCGTACCCGGCCTGCTCCAAACGCCGGACTACACACGCGAATTGCTGCTCTCCGGCCAGGCAGGCGACCCGAAGGACATCGAATCCTTCGTGGAGCAGCGCATGGCACGGCAAGCCGTCTGGGAGAGGGACAGCCCTCCATGGATGTCCGCAGTGCTGGCTGAATCCGTCCTGCACGGAGCTACCGCCCCTCAGCTCAAAAGGCTCCTGGAAGCCCAGGAGACGCCGAACATCACCTTGCAGATTCTCCCGAGCCGAGCCGGACACGTACTGGGGACCATGATGATCCTCACTCTCCCCAACGGTGTCCGGGGTGCCTACACAGAAGGTTTCGACACTGGCCGTTACAGCGAGGAGCTGGCCCAAGTCCTGCGATTCCAGAAGGTTTATGATCGGCTTGCCGCCGACTCGATGGCGGCCGAGGCGTCCACTGCGGCCATCCACGAGGCACTGAAGAGGTTCCTTTGAGCGGCGACACTCTGAACTGGTACAAGTCCTCGTACAGCAGCGGGGGCAGCAACGACTGCGTCGAGGTCGCCGACAACACCCCCGGGGTCACGCTCTTCCGCGACACCAAACTCGCCGCCACCAGCCCCGTCATCACCGTCACCGACCACGCCTGGAACACCTTCCTGACCCTGGTCAGGTAGCTCGCGCTCCGGGCAGCGGGTCCGCCCCTCCGCCTGAACCGCTCGCCGCGGGGCGGGGACATCGTGCGGGTGCGTCGTGGCTGGTCGCGCAGTTCCCCGCGCCCCTAAATACCTGCCCCTTAGCCCCGAGCCCCCTTCGTCCCCCTAGCCTCCTTGGGCATAGGGCCCCCGGGGGCAAGGGGGCGGCCCCTATGCGAGCACGCCCCATCCGCGACCGCACCCCCGCGCGGGCCCGTGGGCCGCTTCGCGGGAACGGCCCCTCCCCACCCCCTCCACCTGAACCGCTCGCCGCGGGGCGGGGACATCGTGCGGGTGCGTCGTGGCTGGTCGCGCAGTTCCCCGCGCCCCTAAATGCCTGCCCCTTACCCCTTAGCCTCCTTGGGCAGCGGGGCCGCCCCCCGGTGGCGGGACGGGTGGGCAAGGGGGCGGCCCCCACCTGGGCCACACCCCCTCGCTCCGGCTTGCGCCGGTCCTCCCGCTCGCCCGGAGCGGACCGGTGGCCCGGGACGCGCGCTCAGGCAGGGGCGAAGACGTCCTCGTCGGCCCCGTCGAGGATGAACCCGTTGTCGAAGCGGACCCGCACGCTCACGCGAGGCGCCCGTTCCTGGAAGGCGGTCCACGCGGGTTCCAGAGAGCCGATGTTCTCTTCGAGCTGCCTCCTGGTCTCCGGGGGCATCTCGCCCCCGAAGGCGTCGAGCAGCGACTTGAGCCGCTCGTACTCGCGTACGTCGTCGCTCTCCTCCTGGTGGCCGACCACCTGCTCGACGGTCCCGCCGGTGCCCGCCGCCAGGGACAGGAAGCCGACGACGACCCCCGCCACCTCGGCCGAATCGGTCAGCCGGGTGTCCGCTGCCAGCACCACCCGCTGGCCTGCCTTCAGAGTCATCTGCTCCCCCTCTCCGCCGCGTCGGCCACGTCCGCCACGTCGGCACGGTGCAGGAACGCCTCGACGAGGCGGTCGGTGAAAGCCTGGTCGACGGGTTCCGCCGTCACCAGGACGCGGTGGTAGACCGGCCCCACGAGCTGGTCGATCTCCGCCGCCATGTCGATTCCGGCGGCGAGCTGGCCGCGTTCCACCGCGCGTTCCAGCGGGAGCCGGTCGCGTCGGCGCTGTTCGTCGAGGTACCCGGACCGCAGGGCGGCGGCGAACGCGGGATCGTGCTGGGCGTGCCCGATGAGGGCCTTGAAGACGGCGCCCGCGTCGGACCGGGTGAGGAACAGGGCCAGTTGGCGCAGGTGGGCGCGGAGGTCCGGGGCCAGGTCGCCGTGGTCGGGCGGGGTCAGGGCTTCGGCCGCGTCCTGGAGGAAGGCGTCCAGGAGGATGTCGGTCTTGGTCTTCCACCAGCGGTAGACGGTCTGCTTGGCGACGCCCGCCCGTGCGGCGATGCCCTCGATGGTGACGCCGGTGAAGCCCTTCTCGACCAGGAGGCCGTCGGCCGCCTCCAGCACTGACTGCCGGGCCTGCTCGCTGCGGCCGTGCCTGTTGCCGTGGTGGCGCGCCGCCGGTTGCGGCCCGGTGCTGGCTGCGGCCGTACTTCCTTGTCCCATGTCTGCCTCCTGGGGCCAGAGTAGGCCAGAACCTCTAGACGCTACGCAACGGTTCGTCTAGTCTAGATTTATGACACCTACCCACACCCTCGAAGACCCCCGCGTCACCTCCGCCCTCGACCGGATGTTCCGGGCCGCCGAGCAGGACGAGGAGACCGGCAGGCGGATCCGGGCCGCCTGGCCCAAGGGCTCCGCACCACTCGGACCGCAGGAGCAGGCGGACGCCAAGGCAGAGGTGTACATGCCGATTTCCGCCCAGGGCGGCCTCCTCCTCTACAACCTGGTACGGGCCGTTCGCCCCGCCACCGTCGTCGAGTTCGGCACGTCCTTCGGCATCTCCACGCTCCATCTCGCCGCCGCGGTGCGCGACAACGGGACGGGGCGGGTGATCAGTACGGAACTGAGCGCCGCCAAGGCCGCGGCCGCCCGCCGGACGTTCGCCGAGACGGGGCTCGACGACCTGATCACCGTCCTCGAAGGAGATGCCCGCGAGACCCTCGCCGCGGTCGCCGGCTCCGCGGACTTCGTCCTCCTCGACGGCTGGAAGGACCTGTGCCTGCCCGTCCTGCGGCTCCTCGAACCACGCCTCGCGCCCGGCACCCTCGTCGTCGCCGACGACGTCGACCTGGAGGACCTCGCGCCCTACCTCGACTACGTCCGTGACCCCCGGAACGGCTACCAGAGCGTCACGTTCCCCGTGGAGGACGGGATGGAGATCAGCTGCCGCCTCTAGACGTGTGTGACGTGGTGAACGGGGGCATTGCGCGGGTGCGGCGGGGCTGAGCGGGGGGATTGTGCCGGTGCGTTGTGGCTGGTCGCGCCCACGCGGCGGAGTCGCATATCAACACAGCCCCGCGCCCCTAAATACCTGCCCCTTACCCCTAGCCTCCTTGGGCAAGAGGCGCTATGTTCATCGAACAAGACGAAACGTCTCGTCTTGTTCGACGTCCCCTACGGAAGGCCCGCCACTTGTTCCCAGCAGCGCCGCTCACCAGCACCTCCCAGCTCGCCGCCGTCGACCTCACCAAGCGCTACGGCGACCGCACCGTCCTCGACCGCGTCTCCTTCACCGTCCGCCCCGGCGAGAAGGTCGGCGTCGTCGGCGACAACGGGTCAGGAAAATCAACCCTGTTGAGGCTTCTCGCCGGACAGGAACAGCCCGACAACGGCACCCTCACCGTCACCGCCCCCGGCGGCACAGGGCACCTCGCCCAGACTCTGGACCTGCCCGACTCCGCCCTCGTCGGCGACGCCATCGACCTCGCGCTCCAGGACGTACGAGAGCTGGAGCGCGCGATCCACGCCGCCGAGGCCACCGCCGACCTGGAGGCGTACGCCACCCTCCTCGAAGAGTTCGAAGCGCGGGGCGGATACGAAGCCGATCGCCTCGTCGACACCGCCCTCCACCACCTCGGCGAGACCGAAACTCTCGACCGCACCCGCCGGCTCGGCACCCTCTCCGGCGGCCAGCGCTCCCGGCTCGCACTCGCCGCCGTACTCGCCTCCGCCCCCGAGCTGCTCCTGCTCGACGAACCCACAAATGACCTTGATGACAAGGGAGTTGAGTGGTTGGAGGAGCGCCTGCGTGCTCACCCCGGCACGGTCGTCGCCGTCACGCACGACCGCGCGTTCCTGGAGCGGGTCACGTCGACCGTTCTGGAGGTGGACGGGGATCTGCGGACGGTACGCCGGTACGGAAACGGCTACGCGGGCTTCCTCACCGCGAAGGCCGCCGCGCGGACCCGCTGGGCGAGCGCGTACGAGGAGTGGCGCGAGGAGATCACCCGCCAGTCCGCCCTCGCCGAGAGCAACGGCGGCGCGCTCGCCGCCATCCCCCGCAAGGTCCCGCGCGGCTTCAGCGGCGCGGGCGCGTTCCGCGCGAGGTCGCGGGCGCACGGGGCGATGGGCCGGATCAGGAACGCGCGCGAGCGCCTGCAAAGGCTGACCGACAACCCCGTACCGCCGCCACCGGAACCACTGCGCTTCACCGGTCAGGTGGCGGGTCAACTCCCCTCCACAGGCGTGGAGTTGATGGATGTACGAGTCGACGGCCGACTCGCGGTGGAGTCGCTGACCCTCGCCCCGGGCACCCGCCTGCTCATCACCGGGCCGAACGGCGCCGGAAAGTCGACCCTGCTGGAGCTGCTGGCCGGCTCCCTCGCCCCCGATGCGGGGACCGTCGTACGGCCACCCCGGGTCGGCATCCTCCGCCAGCACACCCCGTACGCCGTCACCCGCGACACTCGCTCCGTACTGGCCGCGTACGGAGAGGACTACGCCCAACTCCTCCTCCACCACGGCCTCTTGAGGGACCAGGACCTGTCCGTCCCGGTCTCCTCCCTCTCCACCGGGCAGCGCCGCAAGGTCGAACTGGCCGCCCTGTTCGCCGCCGGGCCCCTCGACCTCCTGCTCCTCGACGAGCCGACGAACCACCTCTCCCCCGCCCTCGTCGAGGAACTGGAAGCAGCCCTCGCGACCTTCCCCGGCACCCTCGTCATCGCCACCCACGACCGCCGCCTGCGCGACGGCCTCGCGGGCGGCGAGCGGCTGGAGCTGGGGCGGTGAGACCGGGCTCGGCTCAGGCACGCAGAAGGGGCGGCACCCGGGAGATCCCGGATGACGCCCCTCAACGTACGTACTGGCAGGCTTACTTGACGATCGTGATCCGGCCCGCCGCCGGCGGAGCGATCGGCTTGGCGGCGGAGGAGTTCGCGGCCAGGTAGGCGTTGAAGACGTCCAGGTCCGAGGCCGCGTTGAGCTTGTTCTTGCCGAGGGCGAGGGCGGGGAAGTTGTCGCCGCCGCCTGCCAGGAACTCGTTCATCGCGACGCGGTAGGTCTTGGCGGGGTCGATGACCTCACCGTTGAGCTTGATGCTCGCGGCGTCGACGCGGTCGGCGCCCTTCTTGGTCAGGTCGAGGGTGTAGGTGAGGCCCTTGGAGATCTGGAGGATCTTCGGGGAGGCCTCGTTGCCGCCGCTGACCTGCTGCTTCAGGGCGGCGATGAGGTCGGCGCCGGTCAGGTCGACGACGTTCATGAGGTTGGTGAAGGGCTGGACGGTGAAGGCTTCGCCGTACGTGACGACGCCGTCCCCTTCCGCGCCCGAGGCCTTGTAGACCAGGTCCGAGCGGATGCCGCCGGGGTTCATCAGGGCGAGCTGGGCGCCGCCCTTGTCGGCGGCCGCCAGGCCCTGCTGCTGGGCGTCGGCGATGAGCGAGCCGAGGGGCTTCTCCAGCTCCTTGGAGCCGCGGCCTTCGATGTCGGCGGAGATGAAGCCCTGGGGGCGGTTGGCGATCGGGGCCGCGAGGACGTTCCAGCGCTCGATCAGCTTCCGCATGTCCGCGCCCAGCTTCTCCCGCTCGGGCTGGTCACGGGTGACGATGTGGTTGCGCGAGGTCGGCGACTTGGCCGTCGTACGGACGATGTCCTGGGTACGGCGGTCGTAGGTGAGCGTCGTCTCCGTGTAGACCTTGCCGAAGGAGGCCGCCGACGTCACCAGGCGGGGGTTGCCCGCCGGGTCGGGGATGGTGCAGACGTACGACTGGTGGGTGTGGCCGGTGACCAGCGCGTCGACCTTCGGGCTGATGCCCTTGGCGATGGCGGTGATCGGACCCGAGATGCCGTCACCGGGACCCGGGCTGTCGCAGTTGTAGTCGTACGCGCTGGAAGCGGGTGCGCCGCCCTCGTGGATGAGCGCGACGATGGACTTCACGCCCTGCCGGTCGAGCTCCTTGGCGTACTTGTTGACGGTCTCGATCTCGTCGTGGAACTTCAGGCCCTTGACGCCGTTGGCCGTGACGACGCCCGGGGTGTTCTCCAGCGTGACGCCGATGAAGCCGATCTTGACGCCGTTCTTCTTCCAGACCGTGTACGGCTTGAGGAGCGTCTTGCCGGTCTTCTCCTTGGTGACGTTCGCGGAGAGGTACGGGAAGTCGGCGCCCTTGAACTTCTTGGGCTTGCCCTTCTTGTCCTTCTCGTAGCAGCCCTCGGTGGGGTGGCAGCCGCCGTTCTGGATGCGCAGGAGTTCCGCCGGGCCCTCGTCGAACTCGTGGTTGCCGACGCTGGTCACGTCAAGCTTCATCTTGTTCAGGGCTTCGACGGTGGGCTCGTCGTGGAACAGCCCGGAGAGCATGGGGCTGCCGCCGATCATGTCGCCCGCGGCGGCCGTGATCGAGTACTTCTTGCCCTCGCGGGCCTTGCGGAGACTGGTCGCCAGGTGCTCGGCGCCACCGGCGTCGACCGTGCCGACCTTGCCCGAGGAGCCGGCCGGGGGCTCCAGGTTGCCGTGCAGGTCGTTGAGGGAGAGGAGCTGCACGTCGACGGTGCGGGACGAGGGCTTCGGGTGGCCGTTTCCGTTGCCACCGCCGTGGCCGCCGTGGCCGTTCGCGGACGCGGGCATCGCGGCGACGAGGGCGCCGACGGTGGTGAGCCCGGCGGCGGCGACGAGGAACCGGCGGGCGGCACGGTTCGGACGAGGGTTCGCTGACATCTGTCCCCTTGTGAGTTCAGCGTGAAGGTGGAGCTGCGTTCGGCAGCCTAAAGTCAACGCGCGTAGCGCAACAGGGGGTGACGGGTTACGAGGTGGTTTCCGTTGGCGGTACGTCAGGGTTTGGGTAGAGGTCACCCATTCGGCTGAGCGTGGACGAATTTCACGCCGATGGCATATGCGGGGCGCAAGCCTGTGCGTGTGAACGAGAAGATCGCGGCTGAAGCCGATGTCGTTGCTGTGCCCGCTCAGGGCGCTGGGCTGCCGCCCGGGTTCCACGAGATGGTCGACGACCTGAAGTCGATCGTGCGTGGGGCGCATGTGCGGGCGCAGCTCAAGGTGAACACCGAGATGATCCGGATGTACTGGGAGATCGGGAGGACGATTCTGGAGAAGCAGGGCGAGGAACGGTGGGGGACGAAGGTCATCGACCGGATCGCGACGGAGCTGCGGACGGAGTTTCCGGGGCAGCGGGGGTTCAGCCGGAGCAACATCAAGTACATGCAGCAGTTCGCTCGAACATGGCCCGAACAAATTGGCCAACAGCCTGTTGGCCAATTGCCGTGGGGCCACATCATCGCCCTCATGAGCCAGTGCAAGACCCACACTGAGCAGGACTTCTACGCCCAACGCGCTATCCAGCACGGCTGGTCCCGCAGCGTCCTCGACCACCAGATCAAGCAACGCCTGCACGAGCGCGAGGGTGCCGCCCTCAACAACTTCACCCTCACCGTCCCCGAGGACTCCGACGTCCTCCTGGAGATCACCAGGGACCCGTACCTCTTCGACTTCACGGGGCTCGGTGGCAACACCTCCGAGCGCACCCTGGAGGACGCGCTCGTGGCGCGGATGGTCCTGTTCCTCACCGAACTCGGCACCGGCTTCGCCTTCGTGGGCCGCCAGCACCCACTGCGGGTCGGCGACTCCGACTTCCGGCTGGACCTGCTCTTCTACCACGTGCGGCTGCACCGCTTTGTCATCATCGAACTCAAGACGGGCCGGGCCGAGCCCGAGCACTACGGCAAGCTCAACTTCTACTTGGCCGTCGCCGACGATCTCGTACGGAACAAGGAAGTGGACGGACCCACCATCGGCCTGCTCGTCGCCGCCAATCGCGACGGCGAAGTCGCCCGGTACGCGCTCGAACGCAGCGGCAGCCCGATGGCCGTCGCCACCTGGACCGGCCTGGACCGTGAGGCTCAGGAATCGCTGCCCGCCGCCGACGATCTCGCACGCGTCGCGGACGGAGTACTCCGGGACTACGAGTCGAGCTGAGCCTCCGAACAGGGGTCGAACGATTTGGGCAACAGACTGTTGCCCAATTGGCCAACAGCTTGTTGCGCAATTCGTTCGACCCCACCGCCCAACCCCACCCCCGTACCCTCGATCCCATGACCAGCGACGCACCCCTCCCCACGCCCGGCCACCTCCTGTCGACCCTCGACGAACTCACCGAGGTCCAGGCCGCGCAGGTACTCGAACTCCTTGCCGCCGCCGCCCGCTCCGACGGTGTGCAGGCCGTTTCCGAGCAGGGGCGGCTTCAGTTGCGGGGCGGCAGGCGGGAGGGTGTGCGGCACTTCCTGCTCACCGATCCCGACGCCGATCCCCGTGCCGATTCCGACCCCGGCTCCGGCGACCTCCTCGGGTACGCCCAGCTTGAGGACACCGATCCCGTCGAGGCGCCCGCCGCCGAGCTCGTCGTACATCCCCAGAAGCGCGGGAAGGGCCACGGGCGGGCGCTCGGGGACGCCCTCCTTGAGGCTTCCGGGCGGCGGCTGCGGGTCTGGGCGCACGGCGGGAAGTCGGCGGCGCGGCATCTCGCGCAGGTGCTGGGGCTGACGATGTTCCGCGAACTGCGGCAGCTGCGGCGGCCGTTGAGCCCGCTGGGCATCCCCGAGCCGGTCTACCCCGACGGCGTCACCGTCCGGACCTTCGTACCCGGCCAGGACGACGCCGCCTGGCTGGCCGTGAACGCGGCGGCCTTCGCGCACCACCCCGAGCAGGGCTCCCTGACGCAGCGGGACCTGGACGACCGGATGGGTGAGGACTGGTTCGACCCGAAGGGGTTCTTCCTCGCCGAGAAGGAAGGCCGGATCGTCGGCTTCCACTGGACCAAGGTGCACCGCACCGAGCAGCTCGGTGAGGTGTACGTCGTCGGGATCGCACCCGGCGCCCAGGGCGGCGGCCTCGGCAAGGCGCTCACCGCGACCGGGCTCCGGCACCTCGCCTCCGAGGGCCTGCCGACCGCCTCGCTGTACGTCGACGCCGACAACATCGCCGCCGTGACGGTCTACGAGCGGCTCGGCTTCACGACGTACGAAACGGACCTGATGTATCGAACCGAGTCATAACCACCTCATTTCTCCCCGAAGGGCCGGTGTCGATTGACACCGGCCCTTCTTTGGATCACCCTTTCACTACTTGATTAGTGAAAGGGGGTTCAACGCGATGGTCGAGTACCGCATCGACCGGCGAAGTGGCGTCGCCACCTACCTCCAGATCGTGCAGCAGACCAAGCACGCCCTGCGGCTCGGACTGCTGGAGCCCGGCGACCAACTCCCCACCGCCCGCGCGGTGGTGGAGGCCACGGCCATCAACCCCAACACCGTGCTCAAGGCGTACCGCGAGCTGGAACGGGAGGGCCTGGTGGAGGCCAGGCGCGGAATGGGGACCTTCGTGACCCGGTCCCTGGGGGCCGCGCAGCCCGCCGATTCACCACTGCGCGACGAGCTGAAGGAGTGGGGTGAGCGCGCCCGTACGGCCGGGATGGACCGGGAGGACGTGGCCGCGCTCATCACTTCCGTACTGGACGAAGTCTTTGTGAGCCACGTGAGCCACGTGAGCCACGTGAGCGACATGAGCGACATGAGCGAAGGGGAGCGGGCATGACGACGACTGCCGCGATCGAGGCCGTCGGCCTCGGCAAGAAGTACGGGCGACTGGGGAAATGGGCGGTCCGGGACTGCTCGTTCCGGCTGCCGCAGGGACGGATCTGCGCGCTCGTCGGCCCCAACGGGGCAGGAAAGTCAACGCTGTTGGGACAGCTGGCGGGCCTGGTGAGGCCCACCGAGGGCGCTGTACGGGTGATGGGCAAGGGTCCGGGCGAGGCCCGTGAACACATCGCGTTCCTCGCCCAGGAGAAGCCGCTCTACCCGCAGTTCACCATTGCCGAGACCCTGCGCATGGGCAACGAGCTGAACCCGGGCCGATGGGACCGCGAGCGCGCCGCCCGCATCGTCGCCGACGGCGGCCTCGACCTCTCCGCCAAGGTCCGCGAGCTCTCCGGCGGCCAGCGCACCCGCGTCGCCCTCGCCCTCTGCCTCGGCAAGCAGCCCGACCTGCTGCTCCTCGACGAGCCGATGGCCGACCTGGACCCGCTCGCCCGCCACCAACTGATGGGCAACCTGCTCGCCGAGGCCGGCGACAGCGGCACCACCGTCGTCATCTCCTCCCACATCCTGGCCGAACTCGAAGGCGCCTGCGACTACTTGCTCCTGATGGAGAACGGCCGCGTCCGGCTCGGCGGCGAGACCGACGAACTGCTGTCGGCGCACGCACTGCTCTCCGGGCCTGTGGCCGAGATCGGCGCGGACACCACCGTCGTCGAATCGAAGGTGACGGGACGTCACATGACTGCGCTGGTACGGCGCGAGGGGCCCATCGGTGGCGACTGGGAAGTCATCGAGCCCACGCTCGAAGAGCTGCTGCTCGCCCACATGCGCTCACCCGAAGCACCTTCACTGCTCACCCCGAGCGCCGAGCCGCGCGACCTCCTGGCCTCGACGTCCGCCCGCACCACCACGGGAGCCGCCGCATGAGCGCCCTGTCCGTCCTCCCGAACCTGCGCGGCCCGCACTGGGTCGCCGCACGCCAACACCGCTCCACCGCAAAGGTGTTCGCAGTCGTGGTGCTCATGGCCACGCTCCTCGTGACCGGCTTCCTGACAGCCCTGAACACCGACCCGAAGGAGACCCTCTCCAAGGGCGCCGACAGCGGCCTGTCCGCGCTGCTGCACACGTCCCTCACCCCGCTGGCCCTGCTGCCCGCCCTCGTCGGCGCGTTCGTCGCGGGCCCGCTGGTGGCCCGCGAGCTGGAGTCGGGAACGTACACCTGGCTGTGGACCCAGTCCGTCTCCCCGGCCCGCTGGCTGGCCGCCAAGCTGGCCCTGGTGTCGGCGGTGGCGCTGACCGGGACGACCGTCCTGGTGCTGGCGTTCCGCACCGCCAGGAACGGGCTCCCCATGGGGGAGTTCAACTTCAGCTGGCACGACAGCGCGTACGAGATGCTCGGCCCGGTCGCGGTCGCGCAGTGCGCGCTGGGCATCGGAGTCGGCACGCTCGTGGGTCTGCTGGTGCGCAGGACGGTGCCCGCGATGGTGGTGACCGCCGTGACCGTCGTCGTCATCCAGTCGGTCTTCATACTGTGGCTGCGGGAGCTGCTGTGGCCGGTGCAGACCCTCGTGTCGAACAAGCCGATCGAGTCGGCGAACACCGTCGGCGTGTGGAACTTCGCGGAAGGCATGCTGACCTCGTCCGGGGAGCGCATCCTCAGCGACCCGTGCAACGGGACCGAGGGCGTCGGCATGACGTTCGAAAAGTGCATGGCCGGCAAGGGCGGGGTGACGTACTTCGTGGACGTCCACCCCACGTCCCACTTCTGGCCGATGCAGCTCGTCGAGACGGGCATCCTGCTGGCCGTCGCGGCACTCGCGGTCACGGTGGCGTTCCGGGTACTGCGCGGGCGGCACGCGGGCAGCACGTCATGAGCGCGCCGGTCGCCGTAGCACCGTCCGTGGGACGCGCACCCGGCCGCCGCTTCGTCCCGTACCGGCACGTGCTGCACCAGCACCGGGCGGCGCTGCTTCTCGCCGTGGTGCTGGCGGGCCTCGCCGCGGTGCTGGTGGCCGGCGCCCTGGTGTGGTCGGGGCCGGACACGGCGGACCGGAGCTGGACGTTCACCTTCGCCGAAGCGGTGCGCATAGCGCTTCCGCTGCTCTGCGGGGTGCTGGTGGCGGGGCCGATGGTCGCCGAGGAGCTGGCGTCGGGGACGTACAAGCTGGCCTGGACGCAGTCGGTGACCCCGGCCCGCTGGCTGGCGGCGAAGCTCGCGGTGGCGGCGGGGGTGCTCGTCGCTCTGATGGTGCCGCTGGCCGTACTGCTGTGGTGGGTACGGGCGGCAGGGCCCGACCCCCTCGAACGGGCCCCCGAACCGGCCCTCGCGACGGTTCCGTACGCCTACGCCCTCCTGTCCATCGCCCTCGGCGCACTGGCCGGGCTCCTGGTGCGGCACACGACCTGGGCGATGACCCTCACCGCCTTCGCCCTCGTTTTCACGCTGCTGGTCCTGCGGTCACAGCCGATGGAGACGTGGAAGGACCAACTCACCCTGACCGTACCGATGTTGGTGTGCGCGGGGGCGGGTGTGGTGGTTGCCTTCCTGCTCCTCCGCCGCGCCTCACAGGGGGTCGCTCAGTGAGTGGACCGACGAGCACGTCGCGCCTGCCGGGGATCGGCAGGGTGGCGCTGTGGCAGCACCGGCGCATGCTGTGGGCCGCCGCTACGGCCGTCGTACTGGCCGCCGTCGCGACGGGCGGGCTGCGGGGGTGGAACGCGGCGTCCGGTACCGACCCGAGCGGCCACCCCCTCGGCAAGGCGCACGGCCTGCTGAGGCTCTGCACCGAGTACGGCGGCACCCTCCTCACGGTCCTCCCGCTCGCGGTCGGCGCGTTCGTGGCGGGGCCGATGATCGCCCGCGAGCTGGAGTCGGGCACGTACAAGGTCGCCTGGACGCAGTCGGTGTCCCCGGCCCAGTGGCTCACGTCGAAGCTCGCGCTGCCGCTGGTCGGCGCGGTGCTCGCGACGAGTGCGCTGGTCGGCGTCTTCCGGCTGGGCCGGGCACCGTTCACGGAGAGCGCTTCCGAGAGCGCTTCCACCCTCACCTGGTACGTACGCGGGGTGTACGAGGCGATGGGCCCGGCGGTCGTCGGGTACACGGTCCTCAGCATCGTCCTCGGCGCGCTGACCGGCCTGCTGGTGCGGCGTACGGCGCTCGCGATGGGGGCGGCGTTCCTCGCCACGGGGACGGTGATGCTGACGCTCAGCAGCGTGCGCGCCCACCTGTGGCCCGCCGTGACCCGCCTGGGACCGGCCGACCTCAGGGAGTACCTGACCAGCGAGCCGGGAAGCATGCACGTCGGCGGGGGCTGGCAGACGGCGTCCGGCGAGCGGCTCGATGCGGAGGCGTGCCTGCGAGCCGCCACCGAAGCGGGCAATGGGCAGACCTTCCAGGGCTGCATGACGGGGCGCGGGGCGACGCAGCGGTACCTGGACTTCCACCCCGAATCCCACTTCTGGCCGCTGCAGGCGGTGGAGACGGGAATCCTGCTGGCACTGGCGGCGGGCGCCACATGGCTGGCCTTCCGGGTGCTGCGGAAGCTGCACGGGTAGCTACTCGTCGCGGCGGAGAGGCGGGCGGCCGGGACCGGCAACCTCTCGCGGAATCAACTCGCGGGGCGGAGCTGCCCGTGGGGCCCTCCAGGGGCGAGATTACGGAGCCGGGCCGCGAGGACACGGGTGGGCGCAAGGCTCCGCTCCCCCAGGGGCACGGGTGGGCACAAGCCCCTGCTCCCCCAGGGGCACGGGTGGGCACAAGCCCCTGCTCCCCCAGTGCGCGGGTCGACGCAAGGCTCCGCCCCCCAGGCACGGGTCGACGCAAGCCCCGCTCCCCCGGGCACGGGCCGACACAAGCCTCCACACCCCCCAGGCACGGGTGGGCGCAAGCCCCCGCTCCCGCGGGCGCGGGTCGACGCAAGCCCCCGCTCCCCGAGGGGCACGGGTCGACGCAAGCCTCCGCCCCCCCGGCACGGGTCGACGCAGCCCCCGCTCCCCGAGGGGCACGGGTCGACGCAAGCCTCCGCCCCCCGGCACGGGTCGACGCAGCCTCCGCTCCCCCAAGGCGCGGGCCGACGCCGCTCCCCCCGGGCACGGGCGGGCACAAGCCCCCGCACCCCCAGGCACGGGCCGACACAAGCCTCCACACCCCCCAGGCACGGGTGGGCACAAGCCCCCGCTCCCCCCGGCACGAGTCGGCGCAAGCCTCCGCTCCCCCAGGCGCCACCTCCCCGTAACCCCCGATTCAGACACCCTTGCGATCCTCGCTCAATGCGACCCCTCGTGCACTCTCCGCCCGCCGCCCTCTATTTCGGCGCGCCCGCCGAGGGCCCCGCGCGGAAGAATGGGGTCATGAGCCAGCAGTCGCAGCCCAGCAGCAGCTCCCACGGCAGCGCCGGCGCCGGCGCCGACGTCCCCGTGCAGCACTCCCAGCCCGCGCAGCCCTCCGTCGGTTCCATAGCCGCGCACCGCCCGCACACCCTGGCGGCGGCGGCATCCCCCGGGCTCGATCCCGACCTCGACTCGGACCTCGACATGTACGTGGAGCGGGAGGCGGGGAGGGACGGGGACGGGGGCGGGGCGAACGAATTCGGTGATGGGACGCGGGTGCCGCTGCCCCAGGGCCGTTTCCTCGACCGGGAGCGCAGCTGGCTCGCCTTCAACGAGCGGGTCCTCGAACTGGCCGAGGACCCGGCGACCCCCCTCCTCGAACGGGCCAATTACCTGGCGATCTTCGCCAGCAACCTCGACGAGTTCTTCATGGTCCGGGTGGCAGGCCTGAAGCGGCGGATCGCGACCGGGGTGGCGACGCGCTCCGCCTCCGGGCTGCAGCCGCGCGAGGTGCTGGATCTGATCTGGACCAGGTCCCGCGAGCTCATGGCCCGGCACGCCGCCTGTTTCCAGCAGGACGTCGCACCCGCACTCGCCGACGAGGGCGTGCACCTGATCCGCTGGCCGGAGCTGACCGAGAAGGAGCAGTCACGGCTCTTCACGCTCTTCAAGCAGCAGATCTTCCCGGTGCTCACCCCCCTCGCAGTCGACCCGGCGCACCCCTTCCCGTACATCTCCGGCCTGTCCCTGAATCTGGCCGTCGTCGTACGCAATCCGGTCAGCGGTCACCGGCACTTCGCCCGGGTGAAGGTGCCGCCGCTGCTCTCCCGCTTCCTGGAGGCCTCGCCCGAGCGGTACGTACCGCTCGAAGACGTCATCGCCGCCCACCTCGAAGAGCTGTTCCCGGGGATGGAGGTGCTGGCGCACCACATGTTCCGGGTCACCCGCAACGAGGACCTGGAGGTGGAGGAGGACGACGCCGAGAACCTCCTCAAGGCGCTGGAGAAGGAGCTGATGCGGCGGCGGTTCGGGCCGCCGGTGCGCCTTGAGGTCGAGGAGTCCATCGATCCTTACGTACTCGACCTGCTCGTACGGGAGTTGAAGGTCTCGGTCGGAGAGGTGTATCCGCTCCCAGGACCCCTGGACCTCACCGGGCTCTTCGGCATCGCGGGTCTCGACCGGCCCGAGTTGAAGTTCCCGCGCTTCATCGCGGGGACGCACCGGGACCTCGCCGAGGTCGAGTCGGCGTCGGCCCCCGACATCTTCGCCGCCCTGCGCGAGCGCGACGTGCTGCTGCACCACCCGTACGACTCCTTCTCGACGTCCGTACAGCTCTTCCTGGAGCAGGCGGCCGCCGACCCCGACGTCCTCGCCATCAAGCAGACGCTGTACCGGACTTCGGGCGACTCGCCGATAGTGGACGCGCTGATCGACGCGGCCGAGTCCGGCAAGCAGGTCCTCGTACTGGTCGAGATCAAGGCCCGCTTCGACGAGCAGGCCAACATCAAGTGGGCCAGGAAGCTGGAGGAGGCGGGCTGCCACGTCGTCTACGGGCTCGTCGGCCTCAAGACGCACTGCAAGCTGTCGCTCGTCGTACGGCAGGAGGGCGACCTGCTGCGCCGCTACAGCCACGTCGGCACGGGCAACTACCACCCCAAGACGGCCAGGCTGTACGAGGACCTGGGCCTGCTGACCACCGACCCGCAGGTCGGCGCGGACCTCTCCGACCTCTTCAACCGGCTCTCCGGATACTCGCGCCGCGAGACCTACCGAAGACTGCTCGTCGCCCCCAAGTCCCTTCGCGACGGCCTGATTTCACGCATCAACAAGGAGGTGACCCACCATCTGGCGGGCCGCCCCGCCTACGTCCGCATCAAGGTCAACTCGATGGTCGACGAGGCCGTCATCGACGCGCTGTACCGGGCGTCCCAGGCCGGTGTGCCGGTGGACGTGTGGGTGCGCGGGATCTGCGCCGTACGGCCCGGCGTCACCGGACTATCCGAGAACATCCGGGTCCGCTCGATCCTCGGCCGCTTCCTCGAACACTCCCGGGTCTTCTCCTTCGGCAACGGCGGCGAGCCCGAAGTCTGGTTCGGCAGCGCCGACATGATGCACCGCAACCTCGACCGCCGCATAGAGGCGCTGGTACGGGTCACCGACCCGGCGCACCGCGCGGCGCTGAGCCGGATGCTGGAGACCGGGATGTCGGACACCACGGCCTCCTGGCACCTCGGCCCGGACGGCAACTGGACCCGCCACTCCACGGACGCGGACGGACACCCCTTGCGCCACGTACAGGAAATGCTGATCGACGCCCGGAGGCGCCGACGTGCCACGCCATGAGCCACTCACGACACACCATCACCAGGGATCTCTTACGAGGGCGGGGGGCGACTCTCTCATGAGGGCCGAGGGCACTCCTCCCGCGAGGACCGGGACCACCCCGCCTGCGCGCGCGCAGGGCGACCTCCTCCCCTCCTACCTGCACGCGCAGGCCGCCGAGTTCCTGCGCGCGCTGCGCCGCCACCGGGAGAGCTCGGACGCCACCGACCAGGACCGGTCCGTGCGCTCCGCGCTCGACATGCGGCGTTCGGCGCGGCGGATCGGCGGCGCGCTGCACACCTTCCGCCCCCTGACGGACCGCGGCTGGGGGGACCCACTGCGGGCCGAACTCGCCTGGCTTTCGGGGATGCTGGCGCGCGAGCACGCGTACGCCGACCGGCTGGAGCGGCTGCTGGACGCGCTACAGCGGCTGGGCGCGCCGACGGCGCTGCCGGTGGCGAGGGGGAATGCTGCGGGACAAGGGGGACAGGCGGGACCAGTGGGGCAAGAGGGGCCGGGGACGGCTCCCGGGCCTCGCGAGGCCCTCTCCCGAGAGGCTCCCTCCCGAGAGACCGCGCTCGGCATCGCCCGTGCCGGGGCCCTCCTGGAGCGGCAGCTCACCCTCGCCCGTACCCGCGCCCACTCCGCCGCCCTCCAGGCCCTCGGCTCCTCCCGCTTCCACGCGGTCGCCGACGCCGTCGCACTGCTCGCCTCCGAAGCACCGGTCGAGCCGGGCGACCCGGCCCCGTACGCGGCCCACGCCGAACACCGGCTGACCGAAGCGGTGGCCGCCCTTCCGCTGGGCCGCGCGGCCCGCCCGTACAACTCGGAAGCCGTCCACGAGGGCCAGGACTCCCCCTGGCACCAGGTCCGCCTGCTGCTGCGCCTGCACCGGTACGCCCAGGAGGTCACCGGCGGCGACACCACCGCCCTGACCGAGGCGAGCCGCACCCTGGACCTGCACCGCGACGCGGCGGAAGCGGCCTCCGCGGCGGCGGCCTCGGCCCGTACCGCACGCATCGCACCGGCCACGGCGTACGCGCTCGGAGTACTCCACTCCGAACAGCGCCACGAGGTCGAAGCGGCCCGCTTCACCTTCCAGCGGCAGTGGCGGCGCACGGCTACGGCTGCGGCAGACGTGACCGAGGTGGTCCGCCGATGACCGAAAGCAGCCGTACGGGCACCCGTACCGGCAAGGGAACGATCCTCGCCGCCGGCTGCGTCCTCTGGCGCCGCGCCCCGTACGACGGCGACCTCGAGGTCTGTCTCGTCCACAGGCCGCGCTACGACGACTGGTCGCACCCCAAGGGCAAGCTCAAACGCGGCGAGGACCCGCTGACCGGCGCGCTGCGCGAAGTGCTGGAGGAGACAGGTCAGCACTGCCGGCCGGGGGCCCGGCTGCCCTCCGTGCGGTACGTCGTGGGCGGCCGCCCCAAGAGGGTCGACTACTGGGCGGCCGAGTCCACCGGCGGCACCTTCGTCCCGTGCGACGAGGTGGACCGCATCCTCTGGCTGCCCCCGGTCGCGGCCGGAAACCGCCTCACCGAACGCCGCGACCGCGAGCTGATATCCGCGCTGCTGAGGGTCGTCCCGCTCAGCCCGTCCGGCATCTGAGGGCGCGCAACTTCAGCCGTCCGGCATCTAAGGCCGCGCAACTTCAGCCCGTCCGGCGTGTGAGTGCGCGCGACTTCAGCCCGTCCGGCCTGTGAGGCCGCGCGGACGCGCCCCGTGCACGGGGCGCAGCCCCGAACACCGCCTCCCACCAGCGTGAGCGCAACAGCGCGCGCCCCCCGGCGTGCAGCAACACCCCTCCGCCCGCCACGGTTCACCTCGCGTTCACCCTCCCCCGTAGGCCGCTTCACCTGATCTGCCTAATTTCGTACTTACAAGGTCTCCGGCGAGCAGCCGGGAACCTCCCGCTCACGTACACCCCACGACTCCACGCACGCCGCCCGCCCAAGGGACAGGCGGCACCCGGAAGGAACCAGAGAGTGATGAAGCTCCAGCGCAAGAACCGGCTCCGCGCCACCGCAGTCGGCGCCCTCGCCGTCTCCGGCGCCCTGCTCCTCACGGCGTGCGGCTCGGACAACAACAGTGGTGGCAGCACCGGGGGCACCAGCAACAGCTCCGCCGCCAAGAACGTCAAGTGCGACGGCGCCAAGGGCAAGCTGCTCGCCTCCGGTTCCTCGGCGCAGAAGAACGCCATGGACCTCTGGGTCAAGAACTACATGGCCGCCTGCCAGGGCGTGGAGATCAACTACAAGTCCTCCTCCTCCGGCGACGGCATCTCCAACTTCACCACGGGCACGGTCGGCTTCGCCGGTTCGGACTCCGCGCTGAAGCCCGACGAGGTCGAGGCCTCGAAGAAGGTCTGCAAGTCCGGCCAGGGCATCAACCTGCCGATGGTCGGCGGCCCGATCGCGATCGGCTACAACCTGCCGAACGTGGAGAACCTCGTCCTCGACGCCTCCACCACCGCCAAGATCTTCAACAGCCAGATCAAGAAGTGGAACGACCCGGCGATCGCCAAGCTGAACCCGGGCGCCAAGCTCCCGGACACGGCGATCCAGTCGGTGCACCGCTCCGGCGACTCGGGCACCACCCAGAACCTCGGCAAGTACCTGGGCAAGGCCGCCCCCGCCGACTGGAAGTACGAAGCCGAGAAGAAGTGGCCCGCCCCCGGCGGCCAGGGTGCGAACGGCTCCGCCGGTGTCGCGGCCCAGGTGAAGCAGGTGGAGGGCTCCATCGGCTACTTCGAGCTGAGCTACGCGACCTCGCAGTCCATCCCGACCGTCAAGGTCAACACGGGTGCGGCGGCCCCGGTCGCCGCCAACTCGGAGAACGCCTCCAAGGCCATCGCCGCCGCCAAGATCAAGGGCACCGGCAAGGACCTGGCGCTCAGCCTGGACTACACGACCAAGGCCGAGGGCGCGTACCCGCTGGTCCTGGTCACGTACGAGATCGTCTGCGACTCCGGCAACAAGGCCGAATCGCTCGGCAACGTGAAGTCCTTCCTCGGCTACACCGCCTCCGACGAGGGCCAGAAGATCCTCTCCGAGAACGGCTACGCCCCGATCCCCGCCGAAATCAACTCCAAGGTCCGCGAAACCATCGCCGGCCTGAAGTAACCGGGGCCGGGTGGGACGGCCCGACCGGCCAACCCCACCCTCCCCCTCCGCCCCCAGCCCCCCTAGCCCCCTTGGGCAACGGGGCCGCCCCCACCGCCCCCAGCCCCCTTGGGCAGCGGGGCCGCCCCCCGGGGGCAGTGGGGTCTCCCCTGCTCGAGCGAAGCCGAGAGCTTGGGGAAGGGTGGGCAAGGGGGCGGCCCCCACGCGGAGCCGCCCCCTCACCCCCGCCCACCCCACGACCGCCCCACCCGCCAGCCCCGCCCACCCCGCCCCACCATCCGGTGCACCGCCGCCCGGGAGCACCCCCGCCACCACCGGCGCCCCGCTCCCTCCCAGACCGGAAAGACCCGCCATGCCACCCACCGCAGCACCCACAGACTCCCCACCGGCACCTCCCCCGCCCGCCGAGGGCAAGGCCAAGGTCAGGGCCACGGGATCCGCCACCCGCCCCGGCGACAAGATCTTCCTCGGCCTCTCCCGCGGCTCCGGCATCCTCCTCCTGGTCGTGATGGCGTCCATCGCCACCTTCCTGACGGTCCGCTCGGTAGTCGCCATCTCCGGCAACGAGGGCAACTTCTTCACCACGTTCGACTGGAACCCCTCCGGAGACCCCCCGGTCTTCGGCATCGCCGTGCTCCTCTACGGCACCGTGGTCAGCTCGATCATCGCCATGCTGATCGCCGTTCCGATCGCCGTCGGCATCGCGCTCTTCATCTCGCACTACGCCCCGCGCAAGCTCGCCGCGCCCCTCGCGTACGTCGTGGATCTCCTCGCCGCCGTGCCGTCGATCATCTACGGCATCTGGGGCGCCCTCTTCCTCGTCCCGTACCTCGGCGGACTGAACTCCTGGCTGGACGAGTTCCTCGGCTGGACGCTCATCTTCGAGAAGACCGAGGTCGGCCCCGCCCGCAACCTGTTCACCGTGGGCATCCTCCTGGCGATCATGATTCTCCCCATCGTCACGAGCGTCAGCCGCGAGGTCTTCCTCCAGGTCCCGAAGATGAACGAGGAAGCAGCCCTGGCCCTCGGCGCCACCCGCTGGGAGGTCATCCGCCTGTCGGTCCTCCCCTTCGGCCGCTCCGGCGTGATCAGCGCATCGATGCTGGGCCTGGGCCGCGCGCTCGGCGAGACGATGGCCGTCGCCACGGTCCTCTCCCCCAGCTTCCTCTTCTCCGGCCACCTGCTCGACGCGGGCGGCGGCACCTTCGCGCAGAACATCGCGGCGAAGTTCGACGAGGCCAACGAGTACGGGCGCGACGCACTCATCGCCTCGGGCCTCGTCCTCTTCGTCCTCACCCTGCTCGTCAATGGCGCGGCGCGGCTGATCATCGCCCGCCGCAAGGAGTACTCGGGGGCCAACGCATGAGCCAGGCAACGATGACCCAGGACACGATCCCCGCCCCCGTCGCCCGTACGAACTCCCTCTCGGGCAAGAGCCTCCCGCGCTGGTCCCCGATCGGCTTCGGCGTCGTCTCGCTCGCCCTCGCGATCGGCCTCGGCACGGTCGCCGGCTGGCAGAGCAAGGTCCAGTGGGGTCTGCTCGCCGCCCTCTTCTTCGTCGTACTGACCTACACGGCCAGCACCGTCGTCGAGGGCAAGCGCCAGGCCAAGGACCGCGTCGCCACGAGCGTCGTCTGGGTCTGCTTCCTGCTCGCGATCATCCCGCTCGCCTCCCTCCTGTGGGTGACGGTCAGCCGCGGCATCAAGGTCCTCGACGGCTACTTCCTCACCCACTCGATGGCCGGCGTCCCCGGCTTCGAAGCGGGCGGCGGCGTCTACCACGCCCTGATCGGCACCATGGAGCAGGTCGGCATCGCCACCCTGGTCG
Source organism: Streptomyces sp. NPDC048442 (assembly GCF_040651475.1). Taxonomy (NCBI): domain Bacteria; kingdom Bacillati; phylum Actinomycetota; class Actinomycetes; order Kitasatosporales; family Streptomycetaceae; genus Streptomyces; species Streptomyces sp. NPDC048442. The sequence continues at coordinate 23,894 of NZ_JBEZKB010000019.1, read as the reverse complement.
CCGCGCCGGTCGGCCTGCTGACGGCCGTCTACCTGGTCGAGTACGGCAAGGGCGCACTGGCCAAGGCGGTCACGTTCTTCGTCGACGTCATGACCGGCATCCCGTCCATCGTCGCGGGCCTCTTCCTCCTCTCGATCATGCTGATGTTCGAGCTCCAGCCCTCCGGCTTCATGGGCGCCCTGGCGCTCGCGATCCTGATGGTCCCGGTGGTCGTACGGTCCACCGAGGAGATGCTGAAGCTGGTACCGAACGAGCTGCGCGAGGCCTCCCTCGCCCTCGGCGTGCCGAAGTGGCGCACGATCCTCAAGGTGGTCCTGCCGACCGCCGTCGGCGGCATCACCACCGGCGTCATGCTGGCCATCGCCCGCATCGCCGGCGAGACCGCCCCGATCATGCTCCTCGTCTTCGGCTCCCAGCTGATCAACTCGAACCCCTTCGACGGCGCCCAGTCCTCGCTCCCCTTCTACATCTGGGAGCAGTACCGGGTGGGCAGCGAGGCGTCGTACGACCGCGCCTGGGCAGCCGCCCTGGTCCTGATCGCCTTCGTCATGATCCTCAACCTGGTGGCCCGCGGCATCGCCCGCTGGAAGGCCCCCAAGACCGGTCGCTGACGCGACACCCTTGAAAGCGAAGTGACCGTCACCATGGCAAAGCGAATCGACGTATCCGGCCTCTCGGCCTTCTACGGCACCCACAAGGCGATCGACGACATCTCGATGACCGTCGAGCCCCGCTCCGTGACCGCCTTCATCGGCCCGTCCGGCTGCGGAAAGTCCACCTTCCTGCGCACCCTCAACCGCATGCACGAGGTCACCCCGGGCGGCCGCGTCGAGGGCAAGGTCCTCCTGGACGACGAGAACCTGTACGCGTCCAACGTCGACCCGGTCTCCGTACGCCGCACCGTCGGCATGGTCTTCCAGCGCCCCAATCCGTTCCCCACCATGTCGATCTTCGACAACGTGGCGGCGGGCCTGCGCCTCAACGGCTCGTACAAGAAGTCCGAGCTGGCCGACACCGTCGAGAAGTCCCTCAAGGGCGCCAACCTCTGGAACGAGGTCAAGGACCGCCTCAACAAGCCCGGCTCCGGCCTCTCCGGCGGCCAGCAGCAGCGCCTCTGCATCGCCCGCGCCATCGCGGTCGAGCCCCAGGTCCTGCTGATGGACGAGCCCTGCTCCGCCCTGGACCCGATCTCCACCCTCGCCATCGAGGACCTGATCGGCGAGCTCAAGGAGCGCTTCACGATCGTCATCGTGACGCACAACATGCAGCAGGCCGCCCGCGTCTCCGACCGCACGGCCTTCTTCAACCTGGCGGCCGTCGGCCAGCCCGGCAAGCTCATCGAGCTCGACGAGACGGAGCGGATCTTCTCGAACCCCTCCGTCCAGGCCACCGAGGACTACATCTCGGGCCGCTTCGGCTAGACCGTACGAGGCCGGACGTACGAGCCTCCCCACACACTTGCGGTGCTGCATGGCGGTGCCACCGCAAGGCGAAAGGGCCCGCCCCCGGTGCGAACACCGGGGGCGGGCCCCTCCTACTCCTACGTAAATCTCGTACGAGAACCTGCTCTAGCCGAAGGCCAGCTGCACGGCCCAGAAGCTGACCGCGGCCACCACGGCCGCCGCCGGCATCGTGATGAACCAGCCCATCACGATGTTCTTGGCAACGCCCCAGCGCACGGCCCGCGGGCCCTTCGTCGAGCCGACGCCCATGATCGCCGACGTGATGACATGCGTCGTCGAGATCGGCGCGTGGAACATGAACGAAGCCGTGTACATCACCGAAGCAGCGGTCGTCTCCGCCGCGAAGCCCTGCGGCGGGTCCAGCTCGATGATCCGGCGGCCGAGCGTCCGCATGATCCGCCATCCGCCCGCGTACGTACCGAGCGAAAGCGTCAGCGCACAGGCGATCTTGACCCAGATCGGAATCGCGTCGCTCTGACCCTCGACATCGGCGATGACCAGCGCCATCACCACGATGCCCATGGTCTTCTGCGCGTCCTGCAGACCGTGACCGAGCGCCATGCCGGCCGCCGAGACCGTCTGGGCGATACGGAAGCCGCGCTTCGCCTTGTGCGGGTTCGACCTCCGGAACATCCACATGATCGCGACCATCACCAGATAGCCGATGATCAGGCCGACGAACGGCGACAGGAACATCGGAATGACGACCTTGGACAGCACGCCGCCCCAGATCACCTCGGTCCCCCCGGCCAGCGCCGCGCCCACCATGCCACCGAACAGTGCATGCGAGGACGACGAAGGAAGCCCGAAGTACCAGGTCACGAGGTTCCACACGATCGCACCGACGAGCGCGGCGAAGAGGATCGCCATGCCCTTCTGCCCGTGCGGAGTCGCGATCAGGCCCTCACTGACGGTCTTCGCGACGCCCTGCCCGAGAAAGGCACCGGCGAGGTTCATGACCGCGGCCATGGCGAGCGCCGCACGCGGCGTCAGCGCGCGCGTCGACACCGAGGTGGCGATCGCGTTCGCCGAGTCGTGGAAGCCGTTGGTGTACGTAAAACCGAGCGCGACACCGATGGTCACGATCAGCGCAAAGGTGTCCACGAAGTCAGGACTCCTTGACGGCGATGGTCTCCACCGTGTTCGCCACGTGCTCGAAGGCGTCGGCTGCTTCTTCCAGCACGTCCACGATCTGCTTGAGCTTCAGCACCTCCATGGCGTCGTACTTGCCGTTGAAGAGCTGGGCGAGCAGCTTGCGGTGGATCTGGTCGGCCTGGTTCTCCAGCCGGTTGACCTCGATCCAGTACTCGGTGAGGTTGCTCATCGTGCGCAGCCCAGGCATCGCCTCGGCGGTCAGCACGGCGGCCCGCGCCAGCACCTCGATCTGCTGCTCGACGCCCTTGGGCAGCTCTTCCACCTGGTAGAGGACGACCAGATCAACGGCCTCCTCCATGTAGTCCATGATGTCGTCGAGCTGCGAGGCGAGGTTGTAGATGTCCTCGCGGTCGAACGGCGTGATGAAGGAAGAGTTCAGCTGGTGGAAGATCGCGTGAGTGGCGTCGTCGCCCGCGTGCTCCGCTGCCCGCATCCGCTCCGCGATCTCGGCCCGGGCGGAGGAATCCGCGCCGAGCAGTTCCATGAGGAGCTTGGAGCCCGTGACGATGTTGTCCGCGGATGCGGAGAACATGTCGTAGAAGCTCGTCTCCCGGGGGGTCAGACGAAAGCGCACGTGGGGTCCTCGGGGTGCATTGGATTCGGTCAGGCTGATGCTAGGCGCATCATCCGGCCACGGCTAACCGGCGTTCCTCAGTGTCGCCCATCGGGCAGAGTGGCGGGCAAGGACCCCCGCAGGACCCCTGCAGCACCCCCGCGGCTCGCCCCGGAACCCCGTAGAATATACCCACGAGGGGTATCAAACCCCCGCTGACCTTCCCCTGGAGGACGCGATGACGACCACCGAAGAGGCGGCCGACGTGACCGTGCCGGACGCGGCATCGCCGGCCCCCGCCACGACGCACGGATACCACAAGCAGAAGGACGAACACCTCAAGCGCCTGCGCCGCATCGAGGGCCAGATCCGCGGCCTCCAGCGGCTCGTCGACGAGGACGTCTACTGCATCGACATACTCACCCAGGTCTCGGCCTCCACGAAGGCCCTCCAGTCCTTCGCCCTCCAGCTCCTGGAGGAACACCTGCGGCACTGCGTCGCGGACGCGGCGGTCAAGGGCGGGACGGAGATCGACGACAAGGTCGAGGAAGCGACGAAGGCCATCGCCCGCCTGCTGCGCACCTGACCCCTGGCCTCGACCCCTGGTCCCCGACCTCTGGTCCTCGACCTCTGGGGATTTCCCTACGTACGAGGTACGAGGAGGGGGGAAGCGGCCGATGCCCCTTCCCCCCTCCTCGCACTCTCTCCTGCCACTCGCTAGTCGAACTCCTTCGCAGCGAGCAACAGCACCTCGTCGATCCGGTCCGAACTGAGCCGATCCCCGTCCGCCGAGGACGCCGCGATCATCAACTCACCGCACAGCTCGATCTCGGCGAGGGCAACGCGGTCCTGTACGGCCGCACCACGCATGGGAACCACCTGCATCACCTCTTCCGACTTCTTCCGCCGCGGGCCGGTTTCCTAGCGTAGGGAGGACAGCACACACCGCGCATGGCACGGACGGACCATTTCGCCCCCACCCGCCCTCGCCATGCGCCGGGGCACGCCGGGCAAGTACGGCACCGATCCGCCTGCTGACGGATCTTCCCCAGGTATCCGCCTACTGACGGATCTTCCCCAGGTAAATGTCCTTCACCGGCGGCAGCACGATACGCACCGGCCTCCCGAACCCCTCCAGCCCGGTCGTGGACGTCACCGCAACCGCCTTCCCCGCATTGACAAAGCTGAACCGGTGCCGCACCTTCCGCACCCGCCCCAGGTCATCCAGATACGCATCGAACGCCACGCCTTTCCCGAAGAGCCCTTTCGCCGCCGCCCCGAGCGGCCCGCGCAGCTCCGCGGTCGCGGCCCGAGCGGCCCGCCCCAGGTCGGCGACGCCGCGGTAGTGCCGCAGCCCGTTCTCCTCCCCCACGTACGAAACTTCCCGCGCGCCGCGCAGCAGCTCGACGGCCGCCAGGGGGTCGGTGGCCCCGCCCGTCACCAGGTTCCCGTCCGAGAGCGACGCGGTCTCGATGCGCACCCACTTGTCGGCGGGCACCCCCGCGCCGCGGTTCTTCATGAACAGCGCCCCGGGCGCGAACACCTCCACCATCGGCCGGTGCTCCTGCTGCCCGGCGGGCCCGGTCGGCAGCAGCACCCTCAACTGCCCGCTCCGCCCCCGGAAGTCGTAATTCCCCGTCCCCCGGATAGTGACCCGGGTCCCGCCGGCCGCCATCTCCATGGCCGTACGCACATCCCCCGCGCTGCCCGCCCGCAGCACCACGTCGGCGGCTCTGCGCACGGTCCCGCCGGGGTCGCCGCCCCGCCGGTCCTCGGCAACGGCCCCACCCCCGCTGCACCCTGCCGTGGTCCCCACCAGCCCGGCCACGACGGCCAGTGCGACCGCCCCACCGCTCACCCTGTCCATCCGTCCGCCTCCGGAGTACGAGCCTCCTGCTCGCCCCGTTCAACGAGCCCTCGCGCAACTTCGTCACGCCGTACCGTGGACCTGTGCCCGAGAACGAGCCCTCCACAGGCCCCGCCCCCCACCGCACCACCACCACCGAACGAGGCTCCTTCTGCCACGCCCACTGCACCTGCGGCTGGCGCGGCCCCGCCCGCCGAAGCAGAGACAGAGCCCGCACAGACGCAACGGAACACACGCAACCCACCCCGTAACGGGGCGCCCCTTTAGGGGCGCGGGGAACTGCGCCACCAGCCCCAACGCACCCGCACAGGCAATCGGGGTCCGGGGCGGAGCCCCCGGTTTCGGGAAGGGGCGGGGAGGGGACAGCCCCGCGCAGCGGCCCCACCCGCACACTCCGACCAGCCGCAGGCGGGAACCCCCACCCGCACACCCCGACCGGCCCCGCCCGGGAACCCCCACCCCCACTTCACCGTCCCTCCCAGGGAAGGGAGGAGCCCCCCCCCGCCTCAGGGAGGAGACCCCATGGCCCAGGGAGGAGACCCCATGACCCTGCCCCGCCGCACCCTCCTCACCACCACCGCCGCGACCGCCGCGACCCTCGCCCTGGCCACGGCCACCGCCTGCCAAGGCGACCCCAAACCCACCCCACCCAGCCAGCCACCGGCCCCCAGCCCCAAGCCCCCCGCTCCCCAGCGCCCCAAGCCCCCCAAACCCCCCACCCCCCAGGACTGGCCCGCCCTGGCCCGCTCCCTGGAAGGCCCCCTGATCCGCCCCGGCGACCCCGCCTACCCCACCGCCCGCCAGCTCTACAACCCCCGCTTCGACGACCAGAAGCCCGCCGCCGTCGCCTACGTCGCGCACACGGCCGACATCCGCGAGGCCCTCGCGTTCGCCCGAGCGACCCGCACCCCCGTCTCGATCCGCAACGGCGGCCACTCGTACACCGGCTGGTCCAGCGGCGCGGACCACCTCGTCATCGACGTGTCACCACTCGCCACCATCAAGACCCCCACCCCCACCTCCGCCACCATCGGCGCCGGCGCGAAACTCCTGGACGTCTACCGCACCCTCACCACCTCAAGGAGCCGTACGATTCCTGGCGGCTCCTGCCCCACCGTGGGAATCTCCGGCCTCACCCTCGGCGGCGGCCACGGCGTCGTCTCGCGCGCGTACGGCCTGACCTGCGACAGCCTCACCGCCGCGACCCTCATCACCGCCGACGGCAAAACCCTCCGCTGCAGCGCGACCCAGAACCCCGACCTCTTCTGGGCCCTGAGAGGCGCAGGCAACGGCCAGTTCGGCGTCGTCACCGCACTCGAATTCCGCACCCACCCGGCCCCGCAGGCGGTCACCGGCTATCTCTCCTGGCCCTGGTCCAAGGCCGCCGCGGTCCTCACCGCCTGGCAGGAGTGGGGCCCGGACCAGCCCGACGAGATCTGGTCCTCCGCGCACATCTCCGCGGGAGCGGTGGGCGGCAACCCCACGATCTCCCTGGCGGCGTTCTCCCTCGGGTCCAAGTCCGACCTGGCGAACGCCCTGGACCGCCTCACCGCGAAAGCCGGAGCCCCCCGCTCCACCACCCTGCGCTCCCGCGGCTTCCAGGACTCGATGCTCCTGTACGCGGGCTGCGCGGACCTCTCCGCCGCCCAGTGCCATCTCCCGGGAACCACCCCCGGCCGCACCCCCGAGGGATCCCTCAACCGCGAGACATACGCCTCCCGTTCGGACTTCTTCGCCCGCACGCTTACTCCCGCGGGGATACGGACCCTCCTCACGGGGATCGAGAACTTCACCCGCATCACGGCCGCCCAGGGCGGCGGCGGAGGCACGATCGCCCTGACCGCACTGGGCGGTGCGATCAACCGGATCGCCCCTGACGCCACGTCATTCGTCCACCGGAACATGCGCGTACTCGCCCAGTACACGGCTTCCTGGCGCCCCGGCACCCCCGGCATCGCGCAGCAAAAGTGGTTGACGGCCACTCATGACTCCATGCGCCGCCACGCATCCGGCTCGGCCTACCAGAACTACCCGGACGCGAACCTCCCCGACTGGCGCCGCGCCTACTACGGCACGGCCGCCGACCGCCTGGCCGAGCTCAAGTCCCGCTACGACCCGACCCGCCTCTTCGACTTCCCCCAGGCGCTCTGAATCTCCACCCACCTACGCGACTCACGCAGCAAGGTCACTGACCGCCGAATCCCCACCGTCGCCCCGTCGCCGCGAAGCCGCCGCCGCCCGTGCCTGTCCGGCCAGCGCGGCAGCCCGCCGCTCGTCGTCCCCGTCCCGCGCCTTCCGCGACCGTACGAGTGAACTCGTCGCGCCCCAGCGGGAGACGGCCGCCGTCGCGGGCGTCAGCAGCATCATCGCGAGCGGCGCGAGCAGCAGCGCCACAGCGGTCCCCAGCGCGAATCCACCGATCACGTCGCTCGGGTAGTGGACCCCCATGTACACCCGGCAGAAGCCCTCCGCAAGCGCCAGCCCGACCGCGAGCAGACCCCACTTCCGGTTCGCCATGAAGACACCGATCGCGATCGCCATCGCCATCGTCGAGTGATCGCTCACGAAAGAGAAGTCCGTCTTCCCCTTCACCAGGACCTCAAGTCCCTTGTGCTCCAGGAACGGGCGCGGACGCTCCACGAACCCCCGGATCGGGATGTTGACCAGCAAGGCAATCCCGGCCGCGAGCGGCGCCCAGACGATCGCGGCGGCCGACGCCACGGAATCCTCCGCCGTCCCACGGCTGCGCCCGCGCCACCAGCACCACAGGGCCACCAGCACGAGGCCGAGCATGATGCCGTACTCGCCGACGTACTCCATGATCCGGTCGACCCAGCCCGGCGCATCGGCGGCGATCCCGTTGATGTCGTAGAGCAGGCTGACATCGGGGTTCGACCCGTCCATTGAGAGTCCAGCCAGTCCAGCCATCCGCACGGCCCCTTGCCTTGCTGTGTCGCAGTCGCACGTCTCCCGCCGTACGCACGCCGGTGTGCGTGGCGGGTCCATCACCCCCGTGACAGTCCCTGTCGGTGTGGTCAGTGCGTGGTCAGTGCCGCTGTCCCCGTCCAGGGAACGCCCCACGACCGGCAAGGGTTCCACTCTCTACCGAACGATCACCATGACGTTATCGAAGAGTGACTCATCGTCCCAGCTCAGGGGCGAATGGTTACGGAGAGTTCCGGCCGAATTCGACGCCCCGTCAGCTTCCGCCGGACCGGATTCAGGCTCTCGGCCGGGTCGTCGGCAGCGCTTTCGCGCCATCCTCCGTCACCCGCGTCGCACCGAAGTAGTCAGGGGTGTCGATCTTGTCGAACCGGATGACGGCCCCCGTGAAGGGCGCATTGATCATGTACCCGCCGCCGACGTAGATGCCCACGTGCCGGATCATCCGCGAATTGGTGAGGTCGTCGGAGAAGAAGACCAGGTCCCCGGGGAGCAGCTCCTCACGGGCCGGGTGCGGCCCCGCGTTGTACTGGTCGTTGGCGACGCGCGGCAGGTCGATGCCGACGGTGTCGTACGCGGCCACGGTCAGCCCGGAACAGTCGAACCGCCCCTGCTGATCGGCGGTCCCGTTCCCACCCCAGAGATACGGCGTACCGAGCTTCTTCTGCGCGTAGTAGATGGCGGCGGCAGCCTGCTGCGAGGGCGCGACGCGGCCGACGGGCTTGGCGAAGCTCTGCTCCAGGGAGCGGATGATCTTTACGTAGTTCTTGGTCTCGCGGTACGGCGGGACGCCGCCGTACTTGATGACCGCATACGCGCCCGCGTTGTACGCGGCGAGCATGTTGTCGGTCGGATCGCCCGGCGCCTTCTTCACGTACCCGGACAGTTCGCAGTCGTACGAGGCCGCCGACGGAATGGCATCGGCCGGATCCCACACGTCCCGGTCGCCGTCACCGTCCCCGTCGATGCCGTGAGCGGCCCAGGTACCCGGGATGAACTGGGCGATCCCCTGCGCCTTGGCCGGGCTCACGATGTCCGGGTCGAAACCGCTCTCCTGGTAGAGCTGGGCAGCCAGCAGCGCTGGATTGATGGCCGGGCAGAGGTTGCCCCACTTCTGCACGATCGGCTGGTAGAGCGCGGGCACGGCGCCCTTCGCCAGCCCGACGGCCCGCCCTCCGGCGCCACCCTGCCCGTTGAGTCCGGCCGCAGCCGAGAACGTACCGACCACGAGCAGCGCGACGAAGGCCAGGAACATCCCGGCCCCGATCCCGCTCGCCAACCAGATTTTGCGCACTCCACAACCCTCCCCCATCGGAGCCCTGTTCACGGCAGTTCCGCACACTGTCGTGTCGTTCTGTCGGATCCGACAGTGCTGGCGCGCGACGGCCTACGGGGGGGGACGCAAGGGCTGGGTGGCAGCCAACTGCGCCGGCGGCCTCGGCGCGTACGACACGTAGCCCGCCTCCCCCGTCCGGGGCGTCCGTCCCCCTCGCTCGGGGGAGACGGACCTCAGACCGACAGCAGACCGGCCAGGATCGCGAGCGAGGAGAGGGCGCTGACGTGGGTCAGCCCGAACAGGACCCACTCCTTCACGGGCATCCGCCACCGGCAGCGCACGAGCAGCTGCCAGTCGACGGCGGCCACGCCGAGGGCAGCGACGTACAGCGGCGCCCAGAGCAGCGCCCACCAGTTCCACACCCCGCCGTAGCGGAGGGCGAGGGACGCCGGCGCGAAGAGGACCAGAACGAGCCCCCACTCCGGCTTGTCCCCGGCCTGCCCACCGGCCCCGGACCTGTCGTCGCCGGCAGCCCGCTCGTCCACCCTGCCGTCTGCCGATTCGATGCTGCTCATCACGCTCGTACCCCCTCCATTCCCTGCACGCGGGGATACGACGAAGGGCCGCACCGCCCCCGCAAACAACGGGCCCACCGGCACGGGGCGGGGACGGCTGCCACGCCACCCCCGCCCCACCCGACTCGGCACTCGCCTCCCAGCCCCGCAGACAGCCAGCCATTCCTGATGGCCTGAACGGAACGGTTGGCGTCATCTCAGCAGCACTCCAGCACTGGGGAGTTGGCCTACGGCAAATCGGCGGACCGTGTAAGGAAATGAGCCATCATGGCTCCGTACGGCACACGGTCGTGCCCGAAATCGCTGACGAGCCTCGCGAATTACGCCGCATCGCTCCACGCGCCGCCACTGCCGGCCCGGCCGCACTCCGCCCACAGCAGCTTGCCCGTGGTGCCGAAGGCCGCGTCGCCGAGCTGGTACGCACCCCAGGCGTCCGCGCAGAGTTGTACGAGGAGCAGCCCGCGCCCGCACTCGGCGGAGTCGTCGGGGACGTCGGGCTCCTTCACGAAGGCGGTCGGGATCTCCGGGTTCGTGTCCCAGACGGAGATGCGCACCTGCCCCGGCAGGGCGGACCGCAGCCGGAGGGCGTAGTCGCCGTCGGAGTGCAGGTGGGCGTTGGTGACGAGTTCGGAGGCCAACAGTTCGGCGGTGTCGATGAGTTGGGTGAGGTGGTGTGCTTGGAGGATGGAGCGGAGGGTGCAGCGAGCGATGCGGGGCGAGTGCACTTCGTGCGGGAGCTGGAGGGTGTAGGACCACGGCTTGGATACGGTTGACATCGAAGTCTCCGTTCACGGGAGGGAGTTGGCGTGGTGCCCGGTGACGATGCCGCTCCGTCGAGCGGGGTTCTTCCAGGCGGTAGGCCTGAGAGAGACACTAGAGTGTGCGCAAGCATTACTTGGCTTTTCTCCAGGATTCCTGTCCAATCCCACCCATGTGAGTGACTACTCGAACTCCCTATCTTGAAAGGCAAGTTGAGAAATGGCGCCCAGGGCCATCCCCACCGTGCGACGTTCCCGCCTAGGCGCTGAGCTGCGGAAACTGCGCGAGCGAGCCAAGATGACATCCATCGAGGCGGCGACAGCGCTAGCGGTGCGGCCCGGTCAGATCAGCAACATCGAGACGGCGCGGTTCGGTGTCAGCGTCGACCGGGTGCGTGCCATGGCGAATGCCTACGGCTGCGAGGACGAAGCCTTCGTCGACGCCCTGACGGACATGGCTCAGGACCGCAGTCGGGGCTGGTGGGACACCTTCCAGGAAGTCCTGCCCCGCTCGCTCCTCGATGTAGCCGAGCTGGAGCACTACGCCACGGCCCTCCGCTCCGCCAACACGGCACACGTCCCTGGCCTGCTCCAGACGACCGACCACACCCGCGAAGTCATGCGGCAGGCCGTCCCGGCCCTCTCCCGCACGGAAGTCGAGCACCGGGTGAACCTCCGCCTTCAACGCCAGGGCGTGCTGGACCGGGAGGACCCGGTGACCTACCAGGCCGTCGTTCACGAGGCCGCGCTCCGCGTCCCCGTCGGAGGCCGTGACGTATCCAAGCGCCAGCTTGGGCACCTGCTCGACCAGAGCGAGCGGGAGCACATCACGCTCCAGGTCATCCCCTTCTCCGCCGGGGCCTACCCAGGCTCCGGCCAGACGCTCGTGTACGTACACGACGTCGTGCCACAACTCGACACCGTGTACCTCGACCAGTCGCACGGCCCGCTGATGGTGGATGCCGCAGCCGAATTGGACGGCTACCGCGCCCTCCTGGCCCGGATGGAATCCGTCGCCCTCAGCCCTTCCGAGTCCCGCACCTTCATCCACACCATGACCACCGAGCTGTGAAGGGTTCTCCCATGACAGAGCACGCCTGGCAGAAGTCGTCCTACTGCGCACAGGGTGGTTCCTGCGTCCATGTCGCCGCATCCCAGTCCACCGTAAAACTCACCGAGAGCGCCGACCCGACCGGGCTCATACTCCACACCACTCCCACCGCCTTCGCCGCCCTCACCCGCGCGCTGAAACAACCCCGCCATGCCTGACCCGTGGCAGAAGTCCTCGTACTGCGGGGAAGGCGAGGCTTGCGTGCACTTCGCCGCGACCAAAGAACGCGTCGAACTTACCGAGAGCGCGGACCCCAGCGGGGGCATACTCCGGGCAACCCCGAGCGCCTTCGATGCGCTCACCCGCGTACTGAAGGAGCAGCCATGACCGGGACCTGGCAGAAGTCCTCCTACTGCGCCCAGGGCGACTCCTGCGTACATGTCGCCACCAGCGACAACGTGGTCCAACTCATCGAAAGCGGAGACCCCAGCGAGGTCATACTTCGCTCCGCCCCCGCGGCCTTCGCGGCACTCACCCGCACGCTGAAACAACCCCGCCATGCCTGACCCCTGGCAGAAGTCCTCGTACTACGTCCAACTCCCCGAGACCAGCACCCCACTCAGCCCGTCCGGCGTTTGAGGACGCGCGGCGCAGCCGTGCACCGGGGCGCAGCCCGGGGCCCCAGCCCCCACCGGCGCAAGCCATAACCCCTCCAGCCCTGCGGCCAGCAGTTTCGGGAAGGGGTGGGGAGGGGCCAGCGCCGCAGGCAAGCGCAACCACCCACCACCCCGCACGGCACCCACCGGCCCACGTCACGAGCTCGTCCCCGTCCCCGTCCCCGAGGAGCCCCCTATGACCACCCCCGACCCGGCCCCCACCCCCACCCCCCGTCTCGACTGGACCCGCGCCGCGCCCGAAGGCGAAGACGGTCCCGGGCCCTGGATCGAGATCGCCTTCGGGCCCGGCGAGGGGCCCGAGGACCCCGTCTACCTCCGGGAGACCAGCGACCCCGACACCGTCGTCACCACCAACCGCCGCAAGTGGGACGCCTTCGTACTCGGCGTACAGGCCGGCGAGTTCGACCACTTCGTAGAGGGACTCGACGAAGAGAACCACGCCACCTGAACCGGACCTGCCAACTTTCGCGATTCCCGCGTGATCTCCGACCACTACGCTCCAGCACCATGAAATTCAGCAAGGCAGGCAAAGCGGTCGGCGTTCTCGCGGCAAGCTTCGCCCTCACCCTCGGCATCTCCACCTCGGCCATGGCCGCCGACCACACCATGAACACCGGCGACGCCTGGGGCGCCTTCGGCTACAGCGGCAAGGCGGAGTTCACCGAGTACGGCGACATCGTCAAGATCTGCGACATCGACGCGGACGGCTACGCCGTCAAGATGTGGGTCGCACTCGGCGACGCGTACGGCCCGACCCTGTACGAGACCTGGGTCGGCGGCGAAGGCAACTGCATCACCCACCGCGCGAGCGAGGGCGGCAAGCTCAACCTCCCGGAGAACAAGACCATCGGCTTCCTCTTCTGCCGCTACAAGGGCGGCAAGGAGTCGGAGTGCCGCGCGTACAAGTTCAAGAACGACCACTGACCCAGCGGTAGTTCGGCGAGCACGGGTGGGCCCGGCCCCGCACACCAGCGGCGCCGGGCCCACCCGTGTCCGCCGCGGCCAGCACGTTCCACGACCGAGTCATCCGGAAGGCTGACCACCGCTCACCCGGCGGGCCACACCAGGAGCCGTACAACGTCGACGCCGGCCCGGCGAGGCGAGGCGAGGTGAGACGAGGTGAGACGAGGTGAGACGAGGTGACGGTCACTCAGAGTCCGGTCCGCGACGCCCCACTGAACCCCGGCGAGCGGCATCTCCTCGCGACTGCGGCCCGGAACGGTGACGCCGGTCGCGCCCATCCGAGGGTGGACCGCGCAGGGGCGAACAGTGCGGGGCGGGGCCGGAGGCGAGCCCCCGCGCGCGCGCAGACACACCGCCCGCGCACGGGGTCGCACGCCCCGACCGGACGTAACAGAGCCAGGGTGTACAACGCCAGTCATTGCCCGGAGTCACCCTCCGTGATACACAGAGTGACCATACGGCTTTTCGCATACATCCGGTCCCGTATCGCCCCGCACCGCAGGTCAGGGCGGTGAGACCGGCCTCTGGTGCGGGGGTCGGGCAAAGAGAGCCGCCAAGTCGACATACCGGGGCGGTTTCATCAGGGAAGATAGGGCGATGCTCTCTGCCGCCCGGCAGGGACACGAACTAACCGACAGGGGCGGTGACTTAATGATCCTGGCAGCCGACAAGGGCGACATCACCACCATCATCGGCGGTATCGCGCCGAACTGGGGCCCGTTCGGAAACCTCGGCACCGAAGCCAAAATCATGATCGAGGTCGTGATGGCCGTGGCCATCCTGCTCTGCCTCGGCATCGCCATCTGGGGTGCGGCAAAGCAACGGATCGGCGCGACGGCGCTTCGGGACACGTTCAGCGCGGAACAGGGCAAGGGACTCATCGTCGCGGGCCTGACCGGCGTCTTCATCATCGGCTCGCTCGGGACTCTGTTCACCATCGTGTACGGAATGGCCGTCTAGCCACCTCTTCCCCAGTCCCCACCGGGCGTGCCCGGAACTCCCCCCGAGGTTGCGTTCTCTGATGCCGACTCATGTGACGGGTCACCACACCGCGCCCACGCGGGATGCCGCACCGCTACCGTCTAAGCACTACGCATGCGAATGCGAGTACGGATACGGCGACTACTGCGCGGGACTGCGAAAGGCTGAGGGGGCGTACGCGGCATGAGCCTCGGTGACGACGACCGGCGGGGGACGGACGACCCCTACACAACGATGGGCGGGACCCGCCAGACGCGTACCCGGATGCCGGAGGACGCGGGCACGGGCCGACCGCGCAATCCGCGGGTACGGGCGTCCAGGTCGATGGTCACGGTGGTGGGTGTGGTGGTGCTGCTGGTCGCGGCAATCGCCTTCGCCAACCGGGGCGGCCCGGGAGACGGCCCGGCCCAGAGCGGCGGCCAGGAGGGTGCGCCACCGGCGGCGAACTCTACGGCGCCTACGGGTGAGAAGCCGGTGACGGGCAAGGGCGCGACGGTCCCCTCCGGGTACGCACACGACGCCCAAGGTGCCCAGAGCGCGGCTGCGAACTTTGCCGTGGCGCTCGTCTCCGCCGACATTCTCAAGCCGGACCGCCGCCGCGAAATCGTGCCCCAGGTGTTCATCCCGGCCAAGGTCGACGAACTCCAGGGGAAGTTCGACAAGGCCTACGACAAGGCGTTCCTCGACAAGGTCGGCCTCGATGCGAACGGCAACGCCGCGCAGGGCAGGACCTACGTCTCACGCACCGCGCCTGTCGGCACCAAGGTCACGGAGTCGTCGGCCACCACCTCAACGGTCGAGGTCTGGTGCACGGGCGTGTTCGGGACCGCGGGCGGCGGAGCCGAGAGCAGCCCCGTCACCAATGACTGGTTCACCATGGTCTTCAAGCTTCAGTGGAGCGACAACGACTGGAAGGTCGAGAGCTACTCCCAGAAGGAGGGCCCGGCTCCAGTGAACGCTGACCGTAAGGCCTCCGACGCAGACACGATCGCCAAGGCGGTCGAGCAGTACGGAGGGTTCACGTATGCCCGGTAGCCCGCGCCGCGCGCTCAAGGTCGCCGCCGTCCTGGCCTCTGCACAGGCCACGGTCGTCGTCCTGTCGGCCCGCGCCTTCGCTGCACCCACTCCGCCACCCACCCCGTCGCCGTCCGCAACCAGCAACTGCGACCTGATCGTTGGCCCCGCCAAGGACTACTGCGAGCGCGGCAACTCCGCCCCCGGCAGCACCCCCACCCCCGCCGCCCCCACCCCCGACTCCTCCTCCCTAGACCCCCTCACCTCCCTAGCCAAAGGCTGTGCCGACGCCGCCGCCTGGATCGTCGGCAAGCTCAGCGAAGCGGTGAAGTCGACCGCCAACGTGGACTTCACCAACCCCAAGTTCCTCCAGCAGTACGCCGTCGTCTTCGCCGCCTCCACGATCCTGACCCTCGTCCTGTGGCTCCTCGCCGTGGCCAAGCGGGCGATGCGCGGGGTGCCGCTCTCCACCGCCGTCTCCGAAGCCATCGGTTTCCTGTGGCTGACGGTCATCGCCTCCGCCTTCACGCCGCTGATCCTCTACACGATCGTCTCGGCGACCGACGGTGTCACCCAGGTCATCTCCACCGCGTCCGGCGGCCAGACCGACGTCTTCTTCGGCTCGTTCGCCGAGGCGCTGAAGAATCGCGACTCGATCGGCGGCGGGCCGATCATGCTGATCGTCGTCGCCCTCGTCACGATCCTCGCCGCCGGCGTCCTCTGGCTGGAGCTCGTCATCCGGGCCGCCCTGCTCTACGTCGGCGCCCTCCTCGGCACCGTCGTGTACGCAGGACTGGTCGACAAGAACCTGTGGGGCCATGTCCGCCGCTGGGCGGGCATCATGATCGCGGTCATCCTCGTCAAACCGGTCATCGTGATCGTCCTCGGCCTCGCCGGGGCGCTCTCCACTGGCGACGGGCCCAACGCCTTCTCCGCCGTCGTCTCCGGCCTCGCGATCATCCTGCTCGCCATCTTCGCCTCGGCGATGATCTACCGCTTCGTGCCCGGCTTCGGCGACGACATCGCCGCCGCCAGCGCCAGCCGCAAGCAGGTCACCGACGGAGCCCGCGCCTCCGCGGTCCTCTCCTCCCCGGCCAACCTCGTCTCCCAGGGCATCAAGACCCACAGCAGCCGAGGCGGCGGAGGAGGCGGCGGAGGCAGCGCACCCGCGCCCCGCCAGGCCGCCAACGCAAGCGGCGGAATCGCCGCCCACAGCTCTCGCGCGGGCGACTCGGGCAGCCCGTCAAGCGGAACCGGATCCGGAGGCGGCGGAGCGATCCCGTCCGCCGCGCCGTCCGCCCGTAGCAACAGCACCCACAGCAACCGCGGCACCGGCTCCACGGGCAACACCGGGACCTCCGGCAGCCCCCACGGCCACCGCAAGAACACAGGAGGTGGCGGGCGTTGACCACCCAGTCCCATCCGATCACGCCCCGCCGCACGTATCTCATCGGCCGTGCCCGGCCGAACGCGATCGTCGGCAAGAACCGCGAGACCGGCGAGATCGCGCTCATCATCGCCGGGGGGTTCCTCGGCATGATGTGCGGGCTTCTCGTCCCCGCCCTCTCCCTGCGCATCATGCTGCTCGTCGGGTTCCCGCTGCTCGCCCTGATGGTGGTGTACGTGCCGTACAAGCACCGCACCTTCTACAAGTGGTTCGAGATCAACCGGAGTTACAAGCGGAACCTCCGCAAGGGCACCACCTACCGGTCCCAGGCGATGGACGCGGGCACCAAGGGCGACGGCCGCGAGGTCGAGATCGGGCCGCCCCCGGGCATCGGCCGGATCAACTGGCTGGCCGCCCCGTTCGGCCCCGACGAGATCGCCGTACTCCTGCACGCCGACCGGCGGACCGTCACCGCCGCCATCGAGATCGAGGGCCCGGGTGTCGGCCTGCGCGACAGCGAGGACCAGGAAGCCCTGGTGGACCGTTTCGGCACGCTCCTCAAGCACGTCGCGAACGGCGACGGCTTCGTCACCCGCATCCAGATGCTGGCCCGCACCCTCCCCGCCGACCCTGACGCGCACGCCAAGGACGTCACCCAGCGCGGCGACCGCTCCGCTCCCGAGTGGCTCCAGGACTCGTACGACCAGCTCCAGTCGATGGTCTCCACCTCCAGCGAGCAGCACCGCGCGTACCTCGTCGCCTGCATGCACTACACGCGCGAACTGGCCTCCGAGGGCGCCGCGATGGCCCGCGCCACCCGCCCCAAGGGGCAGCGCAAGCTCGACAAGGACGCCGGTCTCGCGATCGTCATGGCGCGCGAGCTGACCGACATCTGCGCCCGCCTCGCCGAGGCCGACATCCGGGTCCGCCAGCCGCTCGGCCAGGGCCGGCTCTCCTCGCTGGTCCACTCGATGTACGACCCTGACCACCCCATCGACCACATCCAGGCGATGACCAAGCGCAACGCCTGGCCCGCCGAGCTGGACGCGATGGAGGCCACCTACCTCCAGGCCAAGACCCGAGAGTCGCTGACCCGAGAGCCCTGGTGCCATGCCACGGCGTGGGTGAAGGAGTGGCCGATGACCCCGGTCGGCGTCAACTTCCTCGCCCCCCTCCTCGTCCACACCCCCGATGTGATCCGTACGGTCGCCGTCTGCATGGACCTCGAACCCACCGAGGTCGCCATCGAGCGGATGCTCACGGAGAAGACCAACGACGACGCGGACGCCTCCCGCGCCGCCAAGATGAACCGCACCGTCGACCCCCGCGACATCGCCGCCCACGGCCGCCTCGACCAGCGCGGCGAGGACCTCGCGAGCGGGGCCGCCGGGGTCAACATCGTCGGCTACATCACCGTCTCCTCCCGCAGCCCCGAGGCCCTGGCCCGCGACAAGCGGACCATCCGCGCCTCGGCCGGCAAGTCGTACCTGAAGCTGGAGTGGTGCGACCGCGAGCACCACCGGGCCTTCGTCAACACCCTCCCGTTCGCCACCGGCATCCGTCGCTGACCCCCTTCCGAAAGGACAGACCATGCGAGACCCGCTGTCCGCAGCCTCGGATGCCTTCACCAGCTTCCTCTTCGGCAAGGTCGAGACGACCCGCCTGCCCGTCCGTACGTCCACGGGCCAGGCGCAGGCCGTCTACCTCCCGACGGCGGCACCAGGACTCGGCGACTCGGGCGTGATCATCGGCCGCGAGGTCTACAGCGGCAAGGGCTACATCTACGACCCCTTCCAGCTGTACGGACAGCAACTGCCCGCCCCCCACTGGCTGGTGCTCGGCGAATCCGGAAACGGCAAGTCCGCGCTGGAGAAGACGTACGTACTGCGCCAGCTCCGCTTCAAGGACCGCCAGGTGGTCGTCCTCGACGCGCAGGGCGAGGACGGTGTCGGCGAGTGGAACCTCATCGCCCAGCAGCTGGGCATAACCCCCATCCGCCTCGACCCGATGGCCGCCCTCAACGACGGCATCCGGCTGAACCCCCTCGACCCGGCCATCACCACCACCGGCCAGCTCGCTCTCCTCCGTACCATCATCGAAGTCGCGATGGGCCACGGCCTGGACGAGCGCTCCGGCTTCGCCCTCAAGGTCGCGCACGCCTACGTCCACACCACGATCACCGACCGCCAGCCCGTCCTCATGGACATCGTCGAGCAACTCCGCCACCCAAAGCCGGAGTCGGCGGAGGCGATGAACGTCGACATAGACGACGTACGCGCCTGGGGCCTGGACGTGGCGCTCGTCCTCGACCGCCTGGTCGACGGCGACCTCCGCGGCATGTTCGACGGCCCCACCACCATCGGCATCGACCTCGACGCCCCACTGATCGTCTTCGACCTGTCCCACATCGACCGCAACTCGATCGCGATGCCGATCCTGATGGCGATCGTCGGCGTATGGCTCGAACACACCTGGATCCGCCCGGACCGCGTCAAGCGCATCTTCCTGGTCGAAGAGGCCTGGCACATCATCAACAGCCCGTTCGTGGCCCAGCTCTTCCAGCGCCTCCTGAAGTTCGGGCGCCGCCTCGGCCTGTCCTTCGTCGCCGTCGTCCACCACCTCTCCGACGTCGTCGACGGAGCAGCCGCCCGCGAAGCGGCCGCCATCCTCAAGATGGCCTCCACCCGCACCATCTACGCCCAGAAGGCCGACGAGGCCAGGGCCACCGGCAAGGTCCTCGGTCTCCCCCGCTGGGCGGTCGAGATCATCCCCACCCTGACTCCCGGCATCGCCGTCTGGGACGTCAACGGCAACGTCCAGGTCGTCAAACACCTCATCACCGAAGCCGAACGCCCCCTGGTCTTCACCGACCGCGCCATGACCGAATCCTCCGCGGCCCCCGCCGACGACGACGGCTTCCTCAACGAGGAAGCCCGCGCGGCGGACTGGGAGGCGGAACAGCGCGCAGCCCTCATCGAGCAACAGATGAACGAGGTCGAGTCCTCCGACGCAACGGTGGCCTGACATGCCCAACAGGAGGTACGAACACCCTCCCCGGGACGGCGACGCCGGGACCGACTACCGCGCGTGTCACGGCGACGACGGGGTCGGCCGCGCATGCTACGGGGACGACGGACCCGGCCGTCCCCGCCGGGAGAGCCACCTCAGCGCCCACCGCAGCGAGGGCTACCGCGACCGCCGTGACGGTCGCGACGGCCGCCGTGCCGGTGGCGTACCCGACGGGCTGCTGCTCGGCCTCCTGGGCCTCATCCTCGGCCTGAGTGTCCTCACCTGGACCGGCACCGGCCTCGCGGGGCTCCTCTCCCACGGCGCCTGGCCCACCGGTGTCACCTTCCCCAACACCCCCGTCGCCCTGCGCCACTTGGTCACCGCACCCCACGACCTGACCGGCGCCTGGCCGGCCACACCCGCCACCCAGCTCTCCGGCTACGGCCTCTTCTGGGGCCTGCTCATCGGCCAGCTCCTCGTCCTCATCGTCCTGACCATCTTCGTCATGGGCGTCTTCACCCGCTGGCGCCTACTCCGAGCCCGAACCCGCGAAACCCGCCGCCACACCCCTGCGGACAACAGTGCCGCCCGCCGCCCTGTGGGCAGCAGGGCCGCCCTGGGGGCGGAACGGGTGGGCACTGGGCGGCCCCCGGCGGAGCCGCTCCCCTCGCGTCCGCCCACCCCGCGTCCGCCCGCCGACACCGCACCGCCCACCGCCCCGGTACCGTCCAACCCGGCATCCCCCACCCCCACCCCACCCACCCCCGCCCCCCTCTACAACCGCCCCACCCACCGCCCCACCGCCCTCCACACCATCCTCGAAGCCCCCGGCCCCGCCCTCGTCCTCACCTCGGACCCCTCCCTCTGGGAGGAGACCAAGGACTCGCGCGCCAAGCTCGGCCCCGTCCTCCTCTACGACCCCGAGCACCGCTGCGACACCCCCGCACGCCTCCACTGGTCCCCGACCACCGGCTGCGAGGACCCCGCCGTCGCCGCCGCCCGTGCCGCCGCGCTCCTCGCCCCGGTCCGCCCCCAGGCCCGTATCGACGCGGCGATCGCGGAGACCGCCGAGACCCTCCTCCGCAGCTGGCTGCACGCCGCCGCCATAGACGGCCGCCCCTTCAAACACCTCCTCCGCTGGGCCCAGGGAACAGGCGCTCACGAAGCGGTACGTGTCCTCCGTACCCACCCCGACGCCCAGTCCGGCGCCGCCGGCCTCCTGGAGTCCGCCCTCACCGCATACCCCGAACGCCGTGAGCAGGCCCAGCAGTTGACCATCCGGGCGTTCTCCGCCCTCTCCTCGGTCCACATCCGTGAGGCTTGCACCCCAAACCGAACTGATTCGCTCACCTTGGAATCATTTGCGGACGAGGGGGGAACGCTTTATGTGGTCGGTGAAGCAATCGAAGACCCCCGCACCCGCCCCACAGGACCGGGCGCGATGCCGTTGCTCACCGCCCTCGCCTCACACGTGGTCGAGCACGGCCGCCGCATGGCCGCACGGTCATCCGACGGTCGGCTCGACCCACCAATGACGCTCGTCCTGGACGACGTCGCGGCTGTGGCTCCACTTCCCCAGCTCCCGGAGCTCCTCACGGCCGGTCAGGGCCAAGGTCTGCCGACCCTGGCCCTGCTCCGTTCCCAGGAACAGTTCAACTCCCGCTGGCCACAAGCCCGTTAGGGCTCGCACCCCTCCCGAGGTGCACCCATGTACACCCCGGTCCGGCCGGTCACACCCACTGCTCCCCGCCTCCGAAAACGAGAGAGTCGTACGTACCCCACTCGGGGCACGCCGCACTCCCACCCTCGGAGACAACCACCCATGCCCACCCCTGCCCCCGCCCCCTCGCACCGTCCCACCCCCTCTCGCCGTCCCGCCCCCACCCGCCGCGAAGCCCTCGTCACCGCCGGGCTCGGCACCGCCGCAGCCCTGACCGGCATCACCCTCGCCCCCGGCGCCACAGCGGCAACTCCCACCACCACATCCCCCACAGCCACCACGACCACCACCACCGACCGCCCCGGCGCCCCCACCGAAGTCCTCGCCCTCACCCACGCCACCGTCCTGAACGGCGCCGACTCCCGCACCCACCCCGACCAGACCCTGATCCTCGCCGCCGGCCGGATCGTCGGCTCCGGCCCGAGCGCCCAGCTCAAGCCCCCGCCGCACGCCAAGGTCGTCGACCTCTCCGGCAAGTACGTCGTCCCCGGCCTGGTCGAGTCCCACATCCACACCAGCGGCGACGAAGCCCTCACCCCACCCCTCTTCCCGCTGACCGGCATCACCGCGGTCCGCGAGATGTGGGGCCAGCCCCTCCATCACGCCTGGCGCAAGAAGATCGAGTCCGGCACCCTGCTCGGCCCCCGCTTCGTCATCGCCAGCCCGCTCCTCGACGGCCCGCCCTCCATCTGGGCCCGGGACACCGGCCTCCCCCTCATGGAGGTGACCGACGAAGCCTCCGCCCGCGCCGCCGTACGCCAGGTCAAGCGCGACGGCGCCGACTTCGTCAAGGTCTACTCACGCCTCTCCCCCGAGGCCTACTACGCCATCGCCGACGAGTCCGCCCGCCAGCGCATCCCCTTCGCCGGCCACTGCCCGGACAGCCTCCCGATGTCCCGGGCCGCCACCTCGGGCCAGCGCTCCATCGAGCACCTGCACGCGATGCTCCTCGCCACCTCCTCCCGCGAGCGCGAGATCCGGGAGGCCCTGGCCAAGGTCAGGATCGACCCCAACGACCCCTCCAGCACCTCCCGTTACGGCAGCTGGTTCCGCCAGGTCCATCCCCTGGAGTGGCAGGCCATGCGCTCGTACGACAGGTCCCGCGCCCGCCGCCTGTACGACACCCTCGCCGAACGCGGCACCACCGTCACCCCGACCCTCACCATCCACCACTCCCTGGAACGCACCGACGAGCTCCCCACGGCCGTCGACGAGTGGAAGTACCTCCCCGCCTGGCTGATCCAGACCTGGCCGCAGACCTGGGAGTCCCTGGTCGGCTCCCGCACCCCCGACGACACCGCCCGCATCCGCCAAATCTACGAGCACCGCCTCGGCATGGTCGAGGAAATGCACCGCGCCGGCGTCCCGCTCGTCGCGGGCACCGACACCGGCACCGGCTACGCGGTCCCCGGCTTCGCCCTGCACGAGGAACTCCGGCTGCTCTCGGAAGCAGGACTCCCCACCCACCAGGTACTCGCCTCGGCCACCACGGTCCCCGCCCGCCTCCTCCGCCTCCCGGAGAACCGCCCCGCCGACCTGGTGGTCCTCGACGCGAACCCCCTCGCCGACATCCGCAACACCCGCCGCATCCACGCCGTCGTCAACGCGGGCCACTACATCGGCCCCCAGGAACGCACCCGTCTCCTGGCGGGCATAGAAAAGGCCGCGGCCGCGAGCACCCCTCCCGAAGGAGAAGGCATCCCGACCACGGCCACCCCGGGCTGCGCCTGCAACGCACCCCACTGATCAGACATTTACCGAGGCCGCTGGACCGCCATCTCGATCTCCACCGTGCTGGGGTCACCCTCCGCCGGCACGGTGGTCCCGGTCCGCTCGAAGCCGCACTTCCGGTACAGTCCCTCGGCCCGTACGTTGCTCTCGTGCACGAACAGCCGCACCCGCTCGACGGGCCTCGGCTCCCGAACCTCCCACGACCACTCCACCACGGCCCGGAACAGTTCCTCCGCGAGCCCGGAACCCCGCGCCGTGGACCGTACGAACACTCCTACCGCGTGGGCCTGGTCGACCACGGGCTGCGAGGCGAACCCGGTGGCCTCGCCCGGCCTCTCGATCAGTGCGGTGACGGTCCCGTCCCAGCTCCCGTCCGGAGCCTCGGCGACGAACTGTGCCACCTGCTCCCCGGAGGCGGCACCGGCCGCCCGCTCCTGCCACATCGAGTCCGGCCGGGCCGCCGCGAGCTCGTATGTGTCGTGGAAGGCGATCGAGGCCATTGGATCCAGCAGGGCAGCCAACCGAAGATCCCGGACCTGCTGCCATTCGTCGGCGCGCACACGGCGTATGAGGTGTTCCATGAACCGATCCTGGCCGGGCGGCGCTCCACAGGCAACGTGATTAAAACGACCCGTAAACGCAGAAAAGCCCCGCACCAGTTTCCTGGTGCGGGGCTATCCCACAATAATTGTTCGGCGGCGTCCTACTCTCCCACAGGGTCCCCCCTGCAGTACCATCGGCGCGGAAAGGCTTAGCTTCCGGGTTCGGAAT
>NZ_JBEZKB010000018.1:156744-195481 GCF_040651475.1 Streptomyces sp. NPDC048442 | reverse complement strand
CGACTTCCTCGGTGCTTTCCAGGTTCTTCGCTTTCGCGTTTTCCCTTTCCGGCGGTTCCGACTCTATCAGATCCTTTCGGGCCTGATTCCCAGTCGAACTTGGGTTGTCTTTGCGGCTGTTGGGCCGTTCCGACGTCTCAAACTCTAGTGGATTTTCCCGGTGAACCGAAATCGGCTCCCAGTGACAGAATTCGGCATGCCGAAATTGCCCCTGGCGGGAGATCGTGCGGAGTTTGGTTGCCGCTTTCGCGGCGGGAGGTGCTGCCGCAGAACCGTTACGGCTGTGTGGCAACTCGGAGAACCTTACGGATCCCGGTGAGGGGTGTCAACCCCTCACCGGGCCGCTCGAACAGACGTAAGAAGCAGCCGTGAGCAGCCGTAAACAGCAGCCCCGAGAGGGGAGTCAGTCCAGGTCGGTGAGGCGGCCGCCGGCATCCGGCTGGGCGTCCTCGACCCGGCGCAGCAGGCGGGTCAGCATCTCGCCCAGTACGACCCGCTCCTCGGGCGCGAGGTCCTGGAGGAGGTCCTCCTCGAAGGAGGACGCCATACGCATCGCTTCGAGCCACTTCGTACGGCCCTCGTCCGTCAGCTCGACGATGACGCGCACCCGGTTGTTCTCGTCGCGGTCGCGCGTGACCAGGCCCTCGCCTGCCATGCGGTCGATGCGGTGGGTCATTGCGGCCGGGGTCAGGCCGAGGCGCTTGGCGAGTTCGCCGGGGCCCAGCCGGTAGGGGGCGCCGGAGACCACCAGGGTCTTCAGGACTTCCCACTCCGCATTGCTGATGCCCAGGGCGGCGACCTGGCGTCCGTACGCGACGTTCATCCGGCGGTTCAGGCGGCCGAGGGCCGAGACGACCTTCTCCACCTGAGGGTCCAGGTCCCGGAATTCGCGTTGGTATGCGGCGATCTGCTCGTCGAGGCTCGGCTCATGAGGGCCGGGCGTCTCTGGCGTGTCTGGCATCCGCGAAGTATGGCATGGGACGCGTTGGCATTGAAGTCCTTCTCTGTGTACTGTTGAGGTTCTAACTTTACTGTTGAAGTCTTCGGACTTCAGGTCTTCAGGGTTGAGGTGAGTATGACCAAGGCGATGGGCTCGGCGATGCGGCGGATTCAGGCAGGCAACGCGCTGGCCGCTTTCGGGCTCGGATTTACGGTCCCCTATCTGTACGTGTACGTGGCTCAGGTGCGGGATCTGGGAGCGACCGCGGCCGGCATCGTCCTTGGCGCCTTCGCCCTGGCCGCACTGATCGCCCTCCCCTTCGTAGGCGTACTGATCGACCGGCGCGGACCCGTGCCGGTGCTGATCGGGGCCGCGCTGGCCGCATCGGTGGGCGCCGTGGCGCTCGGCAGCTCGGCGAGCCTGGTGACGGCCGTCGGCTCCGCGGCCGTGCTCGGTATCGGAACTGCGGTGATGCAGCCCGCGCTCGCGACGATGATCGTGCGATCCTCCGCGCCGGAGACGCGGACCCGGGCGTTCGCGATGCAGTTCTTCCTGGCCAACCTCGGGCTCGGCATCGGCGGACTCATCGGCGGCCAGATCGTCGACAAGAATGACCCCGCCACCTTCACCCTGCTGTTCGGGATCGAAGCGGTGATGTTCCTGGTGCTCGCGGGCATCGCGATGACCGTGCGGATGCCGCACATCCCCGTGGTCGAGGGGGCCGGCGGAAAGGGCCTCTTCGGGGGGCTGGGCTCGCTGGTGAAGCACAAGGCGATGCTGCAGCTCTGCGGGCTCGGATTCGTGATCTTCTTCGCCTGCTACGGACAGTTCGAGTCGGGCCTTGCCGCGTACGGGACCGAGGCCGCGGGCATCGACCCGTCCACGCTCGGCATCGCGCTGGCCGCGAACACCGCGATGATCGTGGCCGCGCAGTTCCTGGTGCTGAAGTTCGTCGAGCGGCGCCGCCGGTCGCGGATGATCGCGCTGGTGGGGCTCATCTGGACGGTGGCGTGGATGGCCGCCGGGTACGCGGGTCTCGGGCACGGCAGCCAGACCATGGCGACCGCGGCCTTCATCTCCACGTACGCGCTCTTCGGGCTCGGTGAGGCGATGCTGTCGCCGACCGTCGCACCCCTGGTGGCCGACCTCGCGCCGGAGTCGATGGTGGGTACGTACAACTCGGCCTTCGCGCTGGTCAAGCAGCTGGCGCTGGCCGTCGGGCCGGCCGTGGGCGGGCCCATGGGAGCCTCGCTGCACATGCCGTACATCGTGACGTTCATTCTGTTCTCGCTCGGCATCAGCGTGCTCGCGCTGCGGATGGGCAAGCAGCTCACACCCGCTCAGGACCAGCCGATTTCGGTCAGGTCCCTCGTGGTCGCCAAGCACGTGCCCGAGGACGAGGGTGCTGTGAAGGCCGCTGCGTAACCCCTAATCCGGTAGTGCGAACTCGCACCACACCGCTTTTCCGCCGCCCGGTGTGCGGCGCGAACCCCAGGACGAGGCGATCGTCGCGACGATCGAGATGCCTCGTCCTGCCTCGTCTGCGGGGTCGGCCCGGCGGCGGCGCGGCAGATGGTCGTCGCCGTCGGTGACCTCGATGATCAGGCGGCGGTCGGTGCGGCGCAGCCGCAGGCGCATGGGCGGTGTGCCGTGCTGGAGGGAATTGGCGACCAGCTCGCTGGCGGCGAGGACGCCCAGGTCGCTCAGCTCGACGGGAAAGCGCCAGGAGGAAAGGACTCCGGTGGCGAAGGCGCGGGCGCGGGGGGCTGCTTCGATGCCGCCGAGGAGTTCCAGGGCGGCGTTGTGGAAGAGCTCGGCGTCGTGGCCCTTGCGGGCAGGGTGCTGGACGACCAGGACCGCCACGTCGTCGTCGTGGTCGGCGGTGATGCCGAGCGCGCGCATCAGACGGTCGCAGACCACTTCCGGGGTGCCGGTCGCGCCGGACAGCGCGCGTTCGAGCGCGGAGACGCCCTCGTCGATGTCCTCGCGGCGGCGCTCGACCAGGCCGTCCGTATAGAGGACGGCCGTCGAGCCCGGCGGGAGGGCGATCGTGCCCGAGGTGTGCATCCAGCCGCCCGTGCCGAGCGGGGGGCCTGTGTGGTCCTCGGCGCGGGTGACCGTGCCGTCCTCGTGGCGTACGAGGATCGGGAGGTGGCCGGCGGAGGCGTAGACCAGGCGGCCCTCGTTGGGGTCGTGCACCGCGTACGCGCAGGTGGCGATCTGGCTGGCGTCGATCTCGGCGGCCAGGCCGTCGAGGAGCTGCAGGACCTCGTGGGGCGGGAGGTCGAGGCGGGCATACGCGCGGACCGCCGTGCGGAGCTGTCCCATGACGGCCGCGGCGCGCACCCCGCGGCCCATCACGTCGCCGATGACGAGGGCGGTGCGGCCCGCGCCGAGGGTGATCACGTCGTACCAGTCGCCGCCGACCGCGGCCTCCTCGCCGCCCGGCTGGTAGGTGGCGGCGATGCGCAGGTCGTCGGGCTGCTCCAACTCCTGTGGCAGGAGCGAGCGTTGGAGCGTCACGGCCGTCTCGCGCTGGCGGCTCTCGGAGGCGCGCAGGCGCTCGGCCGCGTCCGCGTGGTCGGTGACATCGGTGGCGAAGACGAGCACGCCGCCACCGTCGGGTGTGTCGAGGGGGGTGCAAGTGATCGTGTACGAACCGCCCTTGGGCGTACGGCGGGACTTGACCGTACGGGGTGTGCCGCTGCGCAGGACCTGGTCCATGAGCGGGAGCAGGCCCAGCTCCTCCAGCTCCGGCAGCTCGGTCGCGGCGGGGGCGCCGACGGCACGCGGGCCAAAGGCTGCGGCGTACGCCTCGTTGACGTACGCGATGCGGTGCTCCGGTCCGTACAACAGGGTGACGAGCGCCGGGAGTTGGCCGACGATCTCGCGCAGGGAGAGGTCCTCCAGGGCGGGCGGGCGCGGGACGTCGGACACCTCGACGCCGTCGCCGGAGTCGGGCTCCTGGCCGGCCCCGGATCCGGTCTGCTGCCCGAGCTCACCGCGGGCGGCGGGCACGGACCCGCGGTCGGACCTTGCCGCCGCGCGGCGCTGCGTGCCGGGAAGCCGGGCGCTCCAGCGGGTGAAGTTCACTGAACTACTTGCCTCGTGGTCGGGGTGGTGGTGCAGGTCGGCTTGGGTCCGGGATCGCCCGTGCGGCCGCACGGGTCGCTTTCGGGTCGATCCCGGGTCACTCTTCGCAGGCGCGGGTCAACCTATCGTCACACGTCCAGTGTGACGGACCGCACTGACAACCGGTAACGGAGAGGACGTCAGCGGGGCTTGGGAGGTTCGCCGCCCGCCGCAAGTTCGAATTCCGCACGCGGGTGTTCCAGCGATCCGAGCGAGACGATCTCACGCTTGAAAAGGCCGGAGAGGGTCCACTCGGCAAGGACGCGGGCCTTCCGGTTGAAGGTCGGGACGCGGCTGAGGTGGTACGCGCGGTGCATCGTCCAGGCGGGGAAGCCCTTGAGCTTGCGGCCGTAGACATGGGCGACGCCTTTGTGGAGGCCGAGGGAGGCGACCGAGCCGACGTACTTGTGGCGGTAGTCGGTGAGAGGCGCTCCGGCGAGGGACGCGGCGATGTTCTCGGCGAGGACCTTGGCCTGGCGGACGGCGTGCTGGGCGTTGGGGGCGCACTCCTTGCCCTTTTCGGACGCGGTGAGGTCCGGGACGGCTGCCGCGTCTCCCGCGGCCCACGCGTGCGGTGCGCCGGCGACGGAGAGCTGTGCGGTGCAGTCGAGGCGGCCGCGGGCGTTGAGCGGGAGGCTGCTGGCGGCGAGTACCGGATGCGGTTTCACTCCGGCCGTCCACACCAGCGTACGAGTGGGGAAGCGGGCGCCGTCGTCGAGGACGGCGACGCGGTTCTCCACGGAGGACAGCCGGGTGTTCAGGCGGATGTCGATGCCGCGGCCGCGCAGCTCGCGGACGGCGTACTGGCCCATCTCCTCGCCGACCTCGGGAAGGATGCGGTCGCTGGCCTCGACGAGGATCCACTTCAGGTCGTCGGCCTTGACGTTGTGGTAGTAGCGGGAGGCGTAGCGGGCCATGTCCTCCAGCTCGCCGAGGGCTTCCACGCCCGCGTACCCGCCGCCGACGAAGACGAAGGTCAGGGCGGCGTCGCGGACGGCCGGGTCGCGGGTGGAGGAGGCGATGTCCATCTGCTCGATGACGTGGTTGCGCAGCCCGATGGCCTCCTCGACGGTCTTGAAGCCGATGCCGTGCTCGGCGAGGCCCGGGATGGGGAGGGTGCGGGAGACGGAGCCGGGGGCCAGGACCAGTTCGTCGTACGGCATCTCGACCGGCCCGGTGCCCTCCTCCGCGGTGGCGAGGGTGGTCACGGTCGCGGTGCGCTTCGCGTGGTCGATGGATGTGGCCTCGCCGATGATGATGCGGCAGTGCGGCAGGACCCGGCGCAGGGGGACGACGACGTGGCGCGGGGAGATGGAGCCGGCGGCGGCCTCGGGGAGGAAGGGCTGGTACGTCATGTAGGGATCGGGCGTGACGACGGTGATCTCCACACTGCCGTCGCCGCCTGCCGCAAGCCTCCGTTTCAGCTTCCGCTGGAGGTGAAGTGCGGTGTACATGCCGACGTATCCGCCGCCTACCACGAGAATGCGCACTGGATTTGTCACCGTCCCATGAGGCAACGGACAGGGGGCTTTGTCCACAGGGCCGACAACTTGTGTGACTGGAAGACAGGGTCGGCGGCAGGCGCGGAAGTTGATGTTCCACGGCGATCCGGGCACTGTTTGTGCAGGTCAGGGGGTGCGGGGTGGGACTTTGGGATGGGAGAAAGCGGACAGCGGGCGGGGCCGGTTCCGATCAGGGGGCACACCGTGCGGAACAACCCCCTTCTGAATCGCCCCGCGCTCAACTATGTTCGTATCTCGTCGGAGTAACGGGGACCTCGTGAGCTCCGACAGTCAGGGCGGGGAGTGTCTCCGGGGGGAGACATCAATACCGGGGGAACGCTGATGCACATTCAGGATTCACATTGGCAGGCTGCCGTCGCACCGTCGGCGGCGTCCGACAGCAACGGGCGGGTTTCCGCGGGCGGTTCGACCGTCCCGCGATCGGCACCGCTCCGCGTCGACGCACAGCGCAATCTCGAACACGTACTGCGGGCTGCCCGCGAGGTGTTCGGAGAGCTCGGTTACGGGGCTCCGATGGAGGACGTCGCGCGCCGGGCCCGGGTCGGGGTCGGCACGGTCT
Source organism: Streptomyces sp. NPDC048442 (assembly GCF_040651475.1). NCBI lineage: Bacteria > Bacillati > Actinomycetota > Actinomycetes > Kitasatosporales > Streptomycetaceae > Streptomyces > Streptomyces sp. NPDC048442. Next base: position 189,327 of record NZ_JBEZKB010000018.1, on the reverse strand, counting down.
ACCGGCGCTTCCCGAGCAAGGACGTACTGGTGCGGCGGATAGCCGAGGAGGAGACCTCCCGGCTGACCGAGCAGGCGCGGACGGCGCTGGGGCAGGAGGACGAGCCGTGGTCGGCGCTGTCCCGGTTCCTGCGGACGTCGGTCGCCTCCGGCGCGGGACGGCTGCTGCCGCCGCAGGTGCTGCGGGTCGGTGTGGACCACTCCGCCGACACCGCCGCCGACGGGGTGCACGGTGGGAGCTACGAGCCGGGTGGCCCCGGTGCGGTGCGCGATGCCACGCGGGTGCCGCAGCAGCGGCAGGCCGGTGCGGTCGCGCCCGATCTGCGGCTGGTCGAGCAGGACGGCTCCCTCGGCAATCCGGCGGTTGGCGACGCGCTCGACGACTCCGGTGCCGCGACGCTGCTGGAGGTCGTGGGCCAGCTGGTGGACCGGGCTCGGGCTTCGGGCGAGCTGCGGGGCGACGTGACCGTGGCCGACGTGCTGCTGGTGATCGCCACGGCCGCTCCCTCGCTGCCGGACGCGGCGCAGCAGGCGGCGGCTTCGGCCCGGCTCCTGGACATCCTGCTGGAGGGACTGCGGTCGCGGCCCGTGTGAGCCGGCCGAGAGCCCGTCGACGCCTTCCCTAACGGGTGAGGATTAGAGCTCCGTTGCGGGAAAACCCCCCGGACGAGTGGTTGGCGGGCTTGATCGGCTTTCGGCGCGTCGCACTGTGGGAGTCTTGGCCGGTGTTCCGGTCAGAGGGTGCGTACGGGGGCTTCCGCCATGGGTGTTGACGAGCGGGACGAGTCGCTCGGGGACGGTGACAGCGGCACGGCGTCCGATGCTTCCGGAATCTCCGCTTCCGGAGTCTCGGGTACGTCAGGGGCTTCGGGTACGTCAGGGGCTTCGGATACGGCAGGGGCTTCGGGGACGTCGGCGGATGCCGCCGCCGGTGATGCCTTCGCGCTGCCGTCGCGGCAGGTGCCGAGCCAGGGCGGTCCGCTGGGGGCCACTCCGGCCCCCGTCACGGAGCGCGGATCCGATCCGACGAGCGTGCCGCAGCAGCGCGGCGGCGGCACCCCTGCCGGTGAACCGTTCCTGTCCGACGCCGACTTGATCGAGCGCATGCGGGCGGGCGACGACGGTGCGTACGAAGAGCTGTTCCGGCGGCACTCGGATGCGGTGCGCCGATACGCGCGTACCTGCTGCCGCGACGCGCACACCGCCGACGACCTGACGGCCGAGGTCTTCGCACGGACCCTGCAGGCGGTACGGGGCGGCGCCGGCCCCGAGCACGCCGTACGGGCGTATCTGATGACCACCGTGCGGCGGGTGGCCGCGGCGTGGACGAAGACGGCCAGGCGCGAGCAACTGGTCGAGGACTTCGCGGTCTTCGCCGACCAGGCGGCACGGTCGTCCGAGGTGCGCGACGACGACACCCTCGACTTGGGCGCGGACGTGCGCGCGATGCACGAGGCGGAGCAGACGCTCGCCATGCAGGCCTTCAGGTCCCTGCCGGAGCGGTGGCAGGCCGTGCTGTGGCACACCACGGTCGAGGAGGAGTCGCCGAGCGATGTCGCCCCGCTGTTCGGTCTGACGGCGAACGCGACGGCGGTACTGGCCTCGCGGGCGCGCGAGGGGCTGAAGCAGGCGTATCTGCAGGCCCATGTGAGTGCGGCGCTGACGGCGGGCGGGGACTGCGCGCAGTACGCGGACCGGCTGGGCGCGTATGCGCGCGGCGGGCTGCGGATGCGGGCCGAGCGCGGGCTGCGCAAGCACTTGGAGGAGTGCGCCAAGTGCCGTGTCGCGGCAGGCGAGTTGAGTGATGTGAATGCGGGGATTCCGGCCCTTCTGCCGGTGGCGGTCATCGGTTGGGTGGCTGCCGGGTACTCGCTGAAGGCCGCGGGCGTCGTGGCCGGTGGAGCGGTCGCCGGGGGTGCGGTCGCCGGTGGAGCCGCGGCCGCCGGGGCAGGTGCGGCCGGTGGTGCGGGAAGTACTGGTGGTGCTGCCGGTGGGGGTCTTGCGGCCGAGGGGGTCGGGGCTCCTGTGAAGGTGGGGATCGGTGCGGCTGTCGCGGTCGCGGTGACGGCGGGGCTGGTGTTCGCCTTCGTGGGCGACGAGGCGCCGATGCCGCCGAAGGCCGACGCGAAGCCGTCGGCCGTGAAGCCGGTTCCGGTACGGCCTTCGCCGTCGCTCCCTCCCCCGCCGTCGCCCGCCCCGCCTGCGCCGAAGCCGCCCGCGCCCGAGCCGTCGAAGCCGCCGAAGGTGGTGAAGCCGACCCCCAGGCCGACGCCGAAGCCGGTGCCGCCGCCGGCGAAGCCCGCTCCGCCGAAGCCGACACCGCCCCCTCCGCCACCGCCACCGCCACCCCCGCCGCCTGCGCCGAAGCCGCCGAAGGCCTACCCCGTCGCGGAGTTGGCGTACGGGCCGATGGGCGACCACACCAAGCCCGAGGTGCGCCTCGGCGAGAGCAGCGCGCTGTGGCAGCGGAACAGCATGTCGATCGGCGGGGTGCGGTACGGGAACGGGGTGTCCGTACCCGCGACGTCGTCCGTGACGATCGACCTGAACCGGAAGTGCTCGACGTACGACGCGAAGGTCGGCGTCGACGACATGACGATGGGCACCGGGGCGGTCCGCTTCTCCGTGTACGGGGACGGGGCACTGCTGTGGCGGTCGCCGGTGCTGCGTGGCGGGGATGCGGCACTGCCGGTGCATGTGGGAATCGAGGGCCGCAAGACGCTGCGCCTGGTGACGGAGTCAGTGGGCGGAGCGGAATCGGACGCGGCCTTCGCGGACTGGGCGGGATCGCGGATCGGGTGCGGGTAACCGGCCGGTGAGCGCCGACCGCTGGGCGCGGGGCGGTGGGTGCGGTGAGCGCGGGGCGGTGGGTGGCTGATCTTGCCTGCGGCGCCTGCCCCTCCCCGCCCCTTCCCGAAACCGCTGGCCGCGGGGCTGTGCCCGGACTCCGTCCGCGCGTCCTCAAACGCCGGACGGGCTGAAGATGCCTGCCTTTAGGGGCGCGGGGAACTGCGCGACCAGCCACAACAGACCCGCACGAAGAATCCCCGCCTAGAGACTGCGCCTCTGCGGCACACCCCCCGCCACCGCCCGCTGCCTCGGTGCCGCCGATCCCGTCCAGCACGTACCGCGTCGGGCGAGCAGGCGGCGGAGCCACAGTTCGGTGGAGACCAGGTCGGCGAGGCCGTCCAGGGGGACCGGTTCGCCGGCTGCCGCCGCCCGTAGCGCCTTGCGTACGACTCGTGCCTCGATCAGCCCCGCGTCCGCCAGCAACGGTGCCTCGAAGAGGGCGAGGAGGTTGTCCTGTGCGGCACGGATTCCCGCCTGGGCCGTAGCGGTGGCGGTGGTGTGCGCGGTGGCCGCGCCCCAGCCCGCTGGGAGGTCGTGCACGCCTGCCCCGGAGAGGACCGCGCGCAGGATCGCGGCGCGGGCGCCCGGCTGGACGCGGAGGGTTTCGGGGAGGTCGCGGCAGGCCCGTACGACCTGGTTGTCGAGGAAGGGGGCGTGCAGTCGCTGGCTGCGGACCTCCGCGGCCTGTTCGAAGACCCGGTGGTCGTAGGCGTGGCGGGCGAGGGCGGCCCTCGCGCGGGCCTCGCCGGGGCGCTGGACCGAGGCGGGGCGCAGGGCCGACTCCTGGAGGCGGATCGATACTTCAGCGAGGGCCTCGCCGGTCAGCCAGCGGGCGGCCGGGCCCGGCCGGGACCAGGCGAGGGCTTCGAGGGACGCGTCCAGGGCGCCGGTGGGGCCGCTCGCGTCGACGACTCCGCGGCTGGTGAGGCGGCCCGCCGCGTCCTCGATGCCCGTGCGGTAGGACGTACGGGCGAGGCGGCGGGCGGCACGGTAGACGGTCAGCGGGACGAGGAGGGAGTGCGGGGACGCGCCCTCGGCCTTCGCCAACGCCGTTGCGGGGCGCAGGATGTGGCGCCGTCTGCGGTCGATGAGGAGGTCGGCGAGGCGGGCCGGGTGGGCGTCCAGGACCTGCCGGGCGCCGTTGCCGACGAGGTGGTCGGCGCTGCCCGACTGGAGGCGCAGGCGGGCGCGTTCGGCGGTGACGAGGGAGGGGCCCGGCTCGTCGGTGAGGGGCCCGGTCTCCAAGTCGGCGTACGGGAGCGCCTCTTCGGCTCCGGCGACGACGATGTGGTGCAGGCGGGGGTTGGCGGCGATCGCGCCGGCCCGCTCCAGTTCGTGGTCGAGCTCGGCGTCGTGGGTGTGGGCGGACGCGGCCAGGTCGTTGAAGGTGACGGCGAGGAGGCGTTCGCCCGCGCCCGCGCCGTGGCCCAGGACCGTACCGGGCAGGCCGGGGAGGCCCGCCGCGAGCAGGGCGAGGGTGGCGGAGGCGCTGCCGCCGGAGAGGTCGGAGCCGATGCCGGGCACCGGGGCTCCGCGGCGGCGGGCGCGGCGCTCGGCGGGGCCCATGCCGGGGACCGGGCCCGGGTCGGGGAGCGGGGTCTCGGGGGCGTGGCGGGGCGCGGTGAGGCGGACGCGCACCGCCTCTATGAGGGCGTCGCGCACTCCCTCCACGGCGCGTTCCGGATCGACTTGGGGGGCGGCCACGGCGAGCGAGGCGACGGGTTCGTAACCGGTGATCTCACGGGAGCCCTCGCGCAGGACGAGGGCGTGGCCGGGCGGGATGCGCCTGACGCCGGCGTACGGAGTGCCGTCGCGCAGGGCCTCGGGGACGTCGGGGCAGGCGAGGAGGGCAGCGAGATGTCCGATGTCCAACTGCGCCTCGATGAGGTCGGCGAGGGGGAGCGCAGCGGTGGCGTACGCGGTGCCATTGGCCCAGGGCGTGTAGAAGACCGGGCGGGCTCCTGCCAGGTCACCGGCGATGGTCACGCGTCTGCCGGTCTGGACGACGGCGGTGTAGCTGCCGGGCCAGGCGGTCAGATGCCTCAGTGCGCCGCCGCGCGCCGCGAAGAGGCCGACGCGGAGTTCTTCGTCGGTGGCGCCGCAGCAGCCGAGGACGGCGAGGCGGGTGAAGGCGTCGACGCTGACGGTGCGGACCTCGTCGGGGCGCCAGTCGCCGACGGCCCACAGGGGGTCGGGGTCGCCCCAGAGGAGCTGGGCCCCGACGGGCTGGACGGTGTCGCCCTCGTGTTCGGTGCCGGGGGCGCCGACGGCTCCGACCGTGCCGAAGCTCGCGGCGACGCTGCTCCATCCCACCAACCAACGCATCGCCGCCTCCACAGGCTGTGGACAACTCTGCTCGCGCGGAGCGTGCGGCGGGGTTCGGGGCATCGGCTCGGGTCGTCCCGTGACCTCGGCCGGACGGTTCGCTCCGTCCCCTTGCCCTCTTGCGCGCGCACCGTGCCGCGCTCTGTCGCGCGTGGGGACCCATGCTGCCACGACTGGGGCGTGCGGGTGCGGGTGCGGGGGGCGGTGGCGGGGGTCAATACGGCGACAGAAAGGGGGAGTTGAGGGGCAAATGGGGCGGGAGTGGGTGGTGCGAGGGGAAGCGGGCGGGGCCGGCGGGGGCGAGGGCGTGCGGTCGCGGGGCGAGGGGCGCCATTCGGCCAAGTTTTGCGGCAGCGCGCAGTTGGGCAGCGCGCAGTCCGGGAGGCGCTGTTCGCCTCCCGGACCGTACCGCCACCCGCGGGGATGAAGGTGGCGGTGTCCCCCAGCCCACTGGATCCAGTGCAGCGGGCCGACCCACGCACGTTCCATGGAAGCGCCGCCTCCACACACCGGCCAGAGCGCACGGGCGGGCGCACGGCCACACGACGGGAGCACGAATCGGGCGGAACGTTCCTCTTGTGCCGACCCGTACGCACCTTGCGGGCAACAATCTCGCCATACGGGACACTTGCCCTTAACGCTTGGGATGCGGCGAACTACGCTGGGTTTACGAATGCCGCGTGCCTATGCCGGGCCCGCGGCGGCCGTCTGCGTGAGGGGTGGCGCAATGTCCAGGGAGCAACGCGGGCCGAACGACAAGCTCGGCACGGTTCTCGCCCTCGCGGGAATCAGCAACGCCGGGCTGGCGCGCCGGGTCAACGACCTCGGTGCGCAACGTGGAATGACACTTCGCTACGACAAGACGTCGGTGGCACGGTGGGTCTCGAAGGGGATGGTTCCGCAAGGGGCCGCCCCGCATCTCATCGCCGCCGCGATAGGCGCCAAGCTGGGCCGCCCGGTCCCGCTGCACGAGATCGGTCTCGCGGACGCCGACCCGGCGCCCGAGGTCGGTCTCGCCTTCCCGCGCGACGTGTCGGTGGCGGTGCGGCACGCCACCGAGCTGTACCGGCTGGATCTGGCCGGGCGCAGGGCGGGGAGCGGCGGGATCTGGCAGTCGCTCGCGGGCTCGTTCGCGGTGAGCGCGTACGCGACGCCCGCCTCGCGCTGGCTGATAACCCCGGCGGACTCCTCGGTGGCGCGCGATTCGACCGTCGCCGAGGGCTCCGCGGACGCGACCCCGTTACGCGTGGGCCACAGCGACGTCGCCAAGCTGCGCGAGGCCGCCGAGGACGCGCGCCGCTGGGACTCCAAGTACGGCGGCGGGGACTGGCGTTCCTCGATGGTCCCGGAGTGCCTGCGCGTCGACGCGGCCCCTTTGCTGCTCGGTTCGTACAGCGACGACGTGGGGCGCTCGCTGTTCGGCGCGACCTCCGAGCTGACCCGGCTGGCCGGCTGGATGGCCTTCGACACCGGTCAGCAGGAGGCCGCCCAGCGGTACTACATCCAGGCGCTGCGGCTCGCCCGCGCGGCCGCCGACGTGCCTCTGGGCGGGTACGTACTGGCCTCGATGTCCCTCCAGGCGACCTACCGCGGCTTCGCCGACGAGGGCGTGGACCTCGCGCAGGCCGCCCTGGAGCGCAACCGGGGCCTGGCCACCGCCCGCACCATGAGTTTCTTCCGCCTCGTCGAGGCACGCGCGCACGCGAAGGCGGGCGACCCGGTCGCCACCGGGACCGCGCTGAAGGCGGCGGAGGGCTGGCTGGAGCGCTCGCGGGAGGGCGATCCCGACCCGTCCTGGCTGGGCTTCTACTCGTACGACAGGCTGGCCGCCGACGCGGCCGAGTGCTACCGCGACCTCAAGCTGCCGCGCCAGGTGCGCCGCTTCACGGAGCAGGCACTGTCCCGGCCGACCGAGGAGTTCGTACGGTCGCACGGGCTGCGCCTGGTGGTGAGCGCCGTCGCCGAACTGGAGTCGGGCAACCTCGACGCGGCGTGCGCGGCGGGCACGCGCGCGGTGGAGGTGGCGGGGCGCATCTCGTCGGCGCGCACCACCGAGTACGTACGGGACCTGCTGCACCGGCTCGAACCGTACGGGAACGAGCCGCGCGTGGTGGAGCTGCGCGAGCGGGCCAGGCCGCTGCTGGTGGCCCCGGCGTAGAGCGCCGGGCCGCTGTTGGTGTGGGTGGCCCCGGCGTAGAGCGCCGGGCCGCTGTGGGCGGCTCCGGCGTGGAGCGACGTGTCGTTGGCCATAGCTTCTGCCCCCGGGGTTTACCGGCGTTGTCAGTGGGCCAGTGCACTATTCGTGGTGGGAGGTGGCAGCGATGAGTCATGACTGCGATGTGCTGGTGGTCGGCGGGGGGATCGTCGGGATGGCGTCCGCGCATGCCATCACACGGGCCGCGCCCGGCACCCGGGTCATGGTGCTGGAGAAGGAGGCGGGCCCGGCGAGACACCAGACCGGGCGCAACAGCGGGGTGATCCACAGCGGGATCTACTACCGCCCCGGCTCGCTCAAGGCGCGGTACGCGGTGCGCGGCGCCGCCGAGATGATCAAGTTCTGCGCGGAGCACGGCATTGCGCACGAGGTGACGGGCAAGCTGATCGTCGCCACCGAGCGCGCCGAGCTGCCGCGCCTGCACGCCCTCGTCCAGCGCGGCCGGCAGAACGGCATTCCGGTCCGCGAACTGGGCCCCGCCCAGATCCGGGAGTACGAGCCCGAGGTGCGCGGCATCGCGGCCATCCACGTGGGCTCGACGGGCATCTGCGACTACGGCCGGGTGACGGAGGAGCTGGCCCGCTCATCGGGCGCCGAGGTGAGGTACGGCGCGGAGGTCCGCGTCATCGCGCGCCGCGCGTCCGGCATCGCGGTGCGGACGGCGGACGGGACGGTCGTCCGGGCGAAGGCCCTGGTGAACTGCGCGGGGCTGCACTGCGACCGGGTGGCCAGGATGGCGGGCGACGAGCCGGGCATGCGGATCGTGCCGTTCCGCGGCGAGTACTTCGACCTGGCGCGCCCGGAGCTGGTGCGCGGCCTGGTCTACCCCGTCCCCGACCCCGCCTTCCCCTTTCTCGGCGTGCACCTGACGCGCGGCATCGGCGGCGGCGTCCACGTCGGGCCGAACGCGGTGCCGGCGCTGGCCCGCGAGGGGTACGACTGGGGCGCGGTCCGCCCCGCGGACCTGGCGGGGACGCTGGCCTGGCCGGGCTCCTGGCGGATAGCGCGCCGGCACTGGCGGTACGGGGCGGGGGAGCTGCACCGTTCGCTGTCCAAGCGGGCGTTCACCGAGGCGGTACGGCGCCTGCTGCCCGCGGTCACCGAGGCCGACCTGCGGCCGTCCCCCGCGGGCGTACGGGCGCAGGCGGTACTGCGGGACGGCACGCTCGCCGACGACTTCCTGATACGCGAGGCCCCGCGCACGGTGCACGTACTGAACGCACCGTCCCCGGCGGCGACGGCGTCCCTGCCGATCGGCCGCGAGGTGGCACGGCGGGTGCTGGGAGTGCTGGCGGAAGAGTGGGTCTCGGGGCGCTGAGTCGCAGGCACCCCTTCGGGGGCGCGGGGCCGTACCGGACATGCGGCTCCGCCGCGTGGGCGCGACCAGCCACGACGCAGCCGCACGAGGACCACCGGCTCTCCGCAGGCTCACCGGCGGCCGGCCCGCACCCACCTCCGTAGAATCGAATGCACCGTGCCCGAGAACAGCGAAAGCCCCACGATGCCCCAGACCCCCGAGCAGCCCACCTCCCAGGCCCCCGCCGAGCCCGGCCCCTCCCAGGCGGCCGCCGCCGCGCGGGCCGCCGCCCACGAGCGCGCCGAACGGATGCAGCCGCGGGCCCTGCGCATGTTCCCCGAGGGGACGGGCCCCTCGCCCGACCCCGCCGGTTCGCACTTCGAGCGGCGGATCCGCAGCTTCCAGCCGCGCCGCAGCCGGGTCACCACCGGCCAGGGCGAGGCCCTGAAGCGCTGGTGGCCGACCCGGGGCATCGACATCGACGGACAGAGCGTCCTCGACCTCAAGGAGATGTTCGAGGGCCTCCCGGTCGTCCTGGAGATCGGCTTCGGGATGGGCGAGGCCACCGCGCAGATGGCCGCCGACGACCCGTCCACCGGCCTCCTCGCCGTCGACGTGCACACCCCGGGACAGGGAAACCTCCTCGGCCTCGCCGAGCGGAACGGCCTCTCCAACATCCGGGTGGCCAACGGCGACGCCATCATCCTGCTCCGCGAGATGCTCGCCCCCGACTCCCTGTCCGGTCTGCGCGTGTACTTCCCCGACCCCTGGCCCAAGGCCCGCCACCACAAGCGCCGCCTGATCCAGCCGGAGTTCCTCTCCCTGGCCGCGACGCGGCTCGCCCCCGGCGCCGTACTGCACTGTGCGACCGACTGGGAGAACTACGCCGAGCAGATGCTCGAAGTGCTCACCGCGCACCCGGACTTCGAGAACACCCAGGAGGACGGCGGCTACACCCCGCGGCCCGCCTTCCGGCCATTGACCCGTTTCGAGGGCCAGGGCCTGGACAAGGGACATCTGGTCCACGACCTGATGTTCCGCCGTGCACCAAAGGCCGGTTGACGCCCCGTTCCTCCACAGCGACTGTCCGAACACGATCGCGAGTGTCAGTGGCAGTCGCTAGGGTCGTTGGATGTACGAGACGTACGCATCGCCTCCGCCCCCGGCGGCCCCGGCACCCGAGCCGGAGCCGGCCGCCGTCGCGCCCGCGGCGGACCACCCCCGGCGGCCGGGGCTCCTGCGCGGCGTCCGGCACCGCGCCTTCTGGCGCAGCAGGGCGGTCCGCGCCACCGCGCTGATCGTGCTGCTCGCCCTGTCGGGGCTGGTGCTGCTCGCGCTCGTCCGGGAGCAGACCGGCACCCGCGGCTTCCTGGTCGGGCTCGGTCTCGCGGTGTTCCCGGTGCCGTTGCTGCTGGCGGCGTTCCGGTGGCTGGACCGGGTCGAGCCCGGCCCCTGGCAGAACCTGGTCTTCGCGTTCACCTGGGGTTCCTGCGCGGCGGCGCTCGTCGCGATCACGGCCAACAGTTTTGCCGTGCAGTGGATAGCCGTGGCCACCGCGGACCCGGACGGGGCGGACACCCTGGGGGCGACCTTCGTCGCGCCGGTCGTCGAGGAGTGCGCGAAGGCGGCGGCGATCCTGCTGGTCTTCCTGTTCCGCAGACGGCACTTCACCGGAATCGTGGACGGCGTGGTCTTCGCGGGCTTCACCGCGACCGGCTTCGCCTTCACCGAGAACATCCTCTATCTGGGCAATGCCTTCGGTGAGGACCAGGAGTTCGGCGGCTCCGGGCTCGGCGCGGTGACGGCGGGGACGTTCTTCGTGCGGGTGGTCATGTCCCCCTTCGCGCACCCCCTCTTCACGGTGCTGACCGGCATCGGCTTCGGCCTGGTGGCGCTCACGCCGGCCCGGCGGATGCGCGGCCGTGCCTGGGTACGGATCCGCCGGGTCGCGCTGCCGCTGCTCGGCCTGCTCCTCGCGATGGGCATGCACTCCCTGTGGAACGGCTCGGCGTCCTTCGGCCCGCTCGCCTTCTACGGGGTGTACGGGCTGTTCATGGTCCCCGCGTTCGCGGCCCTGACCTGGCTGGCGATCTGGACCAGACAGCGCGAACTGCGGATGCTGTCCGCCGAGTTGCCCGCGTACGCCGCCTCGGGCTGGCTTGATCCGGCCGAGCCGCTCGCCCTGTCCTCGATGCGGGCCCGCTCGCTGGCCCAGGGTTACGCGGCGCGGACGCACGGCCCCGGGGCCGCAAAGGCCGTCGCCGAGTACGAGAGGGCCGCGACCGCGCTGGCCTTCCTGCGGTACCGGGCCCGGCGCGGGCCTGCCACCCCGGAGCTGTCCGCCGACTTCACCGCTCGTGAGCGGGAACTGCTGCACCAGCTCTGGGAGCGCAAGCGGATCGCGGGCCCGGCACTGGTGTACGCGGCCCGGGTCACCGGCCGAATACGGCTGCTCCCGCCGCCGTACCACCCGGCCTACGCGGCCGCGTACAACCCGTACAAGAGCTACTGACGGCCCCGGTCCTTCCCGGGCCGCGGGCACACCGAGCAGAGCGCGAGCACCCTACGCGGAAGCCGCCGTCAGCTTCGCCAGCTCGGCGTCGGTGAGCGTCAGGTCCGCCACCGCGAGGAGCGCGGGCAGCTGCTCGACCGTGCGGGCGCTGGCGATCGGTGCCACGACGGTCGGCCGGGCGGCCAGCCAGGCCAGGGCCACGGTCGCGATCTCGGCGCTGTGCGCCCCGGCCACCTCGTCGAGTACGGCGAGGACCTTGCGTCCCCGCTCGGTCTGCAGGTGCTTGGCCGCGCCCTCGGCGCGTGCGCTCTGCACCGCGTCGCCGCCGACCCGGTACTTGCCGGTCAGGAAGCCGGACGCGAGCGCGTAGTACGGCACGGCCGAGAGACCGGCCTGCGACGCGACCTCCTGGAGCTCGCCCTCGTAGGTGTCGCGGGAGACGAGGTTGTAGTGCGGCTGGAGCGCGGTGTACTTCGTGAGGCCCTCGCGCTCGGCGAAGTCCAGCGACTCCCGCAGCCGGTCGGCGGAGATGTTGGAGGCCGCCACGGCCCGCACCTTGCCGTCCCGTACCAGCTGGTCGAGCGCGACGGTGAACTCCTCGACGGGCACGGACGGGTCGTCGTAGTGCGTGTAGTAGAGGTCGATGTAATCGGTGCCCAGCCGGCGCAGGGACTCCTCGGCGGCGGCCTTGATGGTGGTGGCGGAGAGCCCCTTGTACGAGGGGTGGGCGCCGACCTTGGTGGCGATGACCACCTCGTCCCGGTTGCCGCGGGCGGCCAGCCATTCGCCGAGGACGCGCTCGGACTCGCCGCCCTCGTTGCCCGGGACCCAGGCGGAGTAGACATCGGCGGTGTCGATGAAGTTGCCGCCGCCTGCGGTGTACGCGTCGAGGACGGCGAAGGACTGGTCACGGTCGGCGGTCCAGCCGAAGACGTTGCCGCCGAGGGCGAGCGGGAAGACATCGAGGCCGGAGGAGCCCAGCGGGCGCAGGTGGGAAGTCATGAGGACGTCAACCATCCGGCCCGCCGGACCTATTCCATGCACTGACCAACGAATCCTTCCGAACCCGTCCAAATCAACCGGATCACACCGGTCAGACCGGTCAGACCGTCAGTCCCTTGTCCCGCAGCCAGGCCGCCGGGTCGAGGCCGTCGCCGCCCGGGGTGTGCACTTCGAGGTGCAGGTGCGCGCCGCTCACATTGCCGGTGGCGCCCACGTTGCCGATGACCTGCCCGGTCGACACGTCGCCGCCGACCTGCACGCTCATCTGGGAGAGGTGGCAGTACCAGACCTCGGTGCCGTCGTTCAGCTCCAGCACGATCCGGTAGCCGTACGACCCGGACCAGCCCGCGGACTTTATGGTCCCGCCGTGCACGGCCTTGACCGGCGTGCCCGCCTGGGCGGCGAAGTCGAGACCGGTGTGGTGCCCGGAGGACCACATCGAACCGGACTGCCCGTAGGTCGCGGTGAGGGTGTACGAGGAGGTGGGCAGCGAGTAGCCGGCGGCCAGCTTGGCGAGCCGTTCGGCCTCCGCCTTCGCCTCGGCCTCCGCTTTGGCCTCCGCCTTGGCCTTGGCCTCCGCCTCGCGCTTCGCCTGCTCGGCCTTCTCCGCCTTGGCGTCGGCCTCGTCGCGCTGCTTCTTCGCCTCGGCGGCGGCGTCCTTGACGGCCTGCTCGCGCGCGGCCTCCTGGACGGCCTCGTCGGCGACGGAGCGCTGCTGCTCGGCCTGGTGGAGGATCCGCGCCCGCAGGCTCTCGCCCGCACCGATCTGCTGCTGCCCGGCTGAAGCGGTGGAGGCAGCGGCCGGAACGGCGGCGACCACCACGCCCGTACCGGCGTCGGAGCCCGAATCGGAGCCGGAGCCGGACACCAATGCCCCCACACCCGGCAGCGACTCGGCGTCCGGCAGCGATTCCGTGAGCGAGGCGAGGGAGTCGGAGAGCTGGTCGGGCAGCGATATCGAGACGGCCGGCTTCTCCTGGGCGGTGGCGATCCCACCGGCGCCGACGGCGGCGATGACGCCGACTCCCAGCACCGTGGAGCTACGGGCCAGGGAGCCGCGCTGCTTGGCCACGCGGTGCTTGCCGCGCACCGGAACGAGGGAATCCTCGGTGGGGTTCCACTCCTCGGCCGACGCGGCGGGACCACCGAAGGGGCTGTCCGGGAAGGAGTTGACGGAGGGGCTGTCCGCGAGGGAGCTGTCCGCGAAGGCGTTGGCGGAGGGTCTGTCCGCGAAGGGGTTGGCGGAGGGAACGTCGAACTCCGCGAATCCCTCGAAGCCGCCCTGACGCTGCTGCGGAATCTCGGGCGCGAGGCCGACGAGTGTGTCGCCCTGGCCGTCCGCCCGTCCGCCGGTCGGGCCCTCCATGTCGTTCGGGACTCCGTAAGCCACGTATGAGAAAGCGGGGGCCGATGTTTCGGGGGCAGGCCTGTTGGACGCCACGGGGGCGCGCTCCTTTCCTTCCTTCTCGCCTACCGGGTTAGCTGACGGGTTCGGAGCAGGAAGGTCTCCTACGGGCCAGGTTCGGCCCGATTCACCCCAATTGGTGGTTCCCCGGTTTCCTCACGGAATTCGGCGCACGCGCACGGCGCCGTCTCTGACGACGACTGGGACGACCGCACTGCGTTATCGAACGTTAATAGACACACAAGTGGAATTCCAAGCTGTTCCAGGTGATCGTTAACGCTGTGCGGGGTGCCATGGCCAAGGCATACAGGCGCATATGACCGCGAATCAGGACGACGCAGCGGCCCCCGGCCGCACATGCGTCCCACCCCCGCAAACCCTCCACAACTGATAGATCGTCAATTGTTATGCGGAGGGCTCCCCTGCGAGCACACCCCGTGACCACCCGGCCGCACACTCACCCGCGCCGGCCCCGCACCCGGCGCACACCGGCCCCGCACCCGCCCCACACCCGCCCCGCTCACGCCCGTTTCACGATCTCCACGGTCAGCCGCCGCTCCGGCTGGCCCACCCCCGGCCGCCCCACCGCGAGCAGCGCCATGTCGTCGGTCTGCTTCCCGCCCGTATGCACCCGTACGTCGCTGGTCAGCGCCTCCAGCAGGGCATCGGGCCCGGGATAGAGCGAGTGCCGCAGCCGCACCGCCGGGTCGTAGAAGACACCGGCCGCGTCCCGTGCCTCGGAGAGACCGTCCGTGTAGAACACCAGCGTCGAGCCCGCGGGGTACGCGAACTCCCGCGCCCGGTCCGGCCAGTCCCCCAGTTCACCCATGCCCAGCGGCAACGCGAACTCCTCCGGCGCCAGCACGTCCAACTCGCCGTCCGCGTACAGCAGCAGCGGCTCGGGGTGCCCCCGGTTCACCAGTCGTACGATGCCCTCGCCGCGCGGGATCTCGGCGAGCACCGCCGTCGTGAAGCCCTCCAGCGCGTCCAGCCCGTCCCGCCGCCGGCCCTCGCGCGCCAGCGCCCGCTCCAGCCGCTGTGCGACGCCCTCCAGACAGCTCTCCGTCTCGGCCGCCTCCCGGAACGCACCCACCACCACCGCGACCGCCTCCACGGCCTCAAGTCCCTTGCCCCGTACGTCCCCCACGACGAGCCGCACCCCGTGCGGAGTGTCCTGCACGGCGAAGAGATCGCCCCCGATGAAGGCGTCCGCCTCCGCCGCCTCGTACCGCGCGGCGATCTCAAGACCGCCGATCCGGTCGGGCGGGATCGGCACGACCGCCCGCTGCGCCGCCTCGGCGATGACCCGTACCGACGCGAGCTGTCTGCCGCTCCTGCGTACGACCCGGTTGATCAGGATCGCGAGCACGCCCACCGTCAGCACGGTCACCAGCTCGGTCACGCCCACCACGGACGTCAGGACGTCGCCGGCGGTCCGCAGGCCCACCACGGCCAGCACGGCGGCGCACGCGGTCAGCGCGGTGTTGGCCAGCGAGAAGAACGGTGCGGCGACCAGCGGTGCGGCCGCGAACAGCGGCGAGGCGGTGAAGGCGTCCGGCGTCAGCGCGTCGAAGAAGAGCCCGCCGACGATCATCAGCGCGGGCAGCGCCCGCACGAACCGCCGCGCCTTCTTCCCGCCGCCGTCCCCGTTCCCGGCCCCTGCCCCGTTCCCGGGTCCCGTCCCGGCCCGGGTCGCCGTACCGGCCCGGCTCCCTGTACCCGTCCCTGTGCCTGTTCCGGCCCCGTCGCTTCCGCGTCCGTACCCCGCCACCGTCAGTTCTCCTGCCCAGGTCCGCACCGGGTGCGGACGGTACCGCTCCCCACCCAGGCTGGCCGGAGCCGCGCCGTACGGCGAATCGGCATCCGCCATGTGGGGGACGGGCCGGGGCACCGTTTCCGTACATACGCGGACAAACGCCTGAGGCCCGGAACTCTTTCGAGTTCCGGGCCTCAGGACTTCACTACTTCTTCAGTAGCGGGGACAGGATTTGAACCTGCGACCTCTGGGTTATGAGCCCAGCGAGCTACCGAGCTGCTCCACCCCGCGTCGGTAAACCCAACTCTACGCCATCCGGGCAGACGCTCTGACCACTCGCGCCGCTACCCCCGGAACTCCCCCGCGTTCTCCCGTACCCACTGGCGGTACGTCCGGGCCGGCCGGCCGAGCAGGGACGCCGTGGTGTCGTGAATCTCGGCACGGCCGTGCGCTTCGGCCGCCGCCCAGAGATCGAGCAGCGCACCGACCAGTCGCGCGGGCATGAACCGGCCCATCTGCGCCTCGGCCTCGGCCCGGGTGACGCGGTCGATCGTGATCTCCCGGCCGGTCTCCTCGGCGACGGTCGCGTACTGCTCGCGGAAGGAGAGCGACTCGGGGCCGGTGAGGACGACGGCGCGACCGGTGAGGGAGTCGCCGGTCAGAGAGCCGCCGGTGAGGGAGCCGCCGGTCAGGGCATCGCCGGTCAGGGCATCGACTGCGAGGTCCGCAATGTCCTCGGGGTGGATGGGCGCGAGGTGCGCGTCCGGGTGGGCCAGCGCGATCGGGTGCCCGTTCCTGATGGCGTCCGCCATGCCGAGGGTGTTGCTGGCGAAGGCGTCCGGGCGCAGGAAGGTGGCGGCGAGCCGGGAGTCGGTGAGTGCGGCCTCGACCAGGAAGCTGTGGCTCGCGATCGGGTGGGTCGCGGCGTCGGGGGCGAGAACCGCGGAGGTCGAGAGCAGCACGACGTGCTCCACACCGGCGGCCTCGGCGGCCTTGACCAGGGCGTCGATGCCTGCCGGGTTCGGATACAGGAACACCTGCCGGACGCCGTCGAGCGCGGCGGCGAAGGTGTCGGGCCGGTCGAGGACCAGCTCGACGGCCTCGACGCCGTCCGGGACGGTCAGCTCGGCGGGCCCGGCGCTGGCGGCGCGGACGGTGTGCCCGGCGGCGTGCAGCTGCCGGACGACCGACCGGCCGACCTTGCCGCGGGCGCCGGTGACGAGAAAGCTCATGGAGACTCCATTCATACATGCATCGATTGACTATCAGCACATGCATGCTGACACGCACGCAATTTCACGTCAACACATATATGTGAACGGTCAGCCAGTACGATGCGGGCATGACGAAGCACGACCCGGAGGCCGGGCAGCCGAGAACGGCGGACGAACTGCTGGACGCCGCGGGCCCGGCACTCGGAAAGCTCCGGCGCTCCTCGCTCCTGGAGGTCGAGGAGCCGTTCTCCAGGAAGGAACTGGGCCGGACCCTGGTGCTCAACGTCCTGCTGGAGGCGGAGCAGAAGACAGCCGGGCAGAAGGCAGCCGGGCAGGAGGCGGCGGAGGACGGGGACGCCGGGCCCTTCGAGGTCACCGTCGGCGCCATCGGCGAGTTCCTGAGCGTGGACCCGTCCGTGGCCAGCCGCATGGTGTCCGACTGCATCTCGGCCGGCTACGTGGTCCGCGCGGCCTCCCAGCAGGACGGCCGCCGCACGGTCCTGCACCTGAGCGACGAGGGCCGCGCCATGATGGCCCGCTTCCGCCGCCACCAGCGCCAGGCCTTCGAGTACGTCACCGCGGACTGGGCCGAATCCGACCGCCTGCAGTTCGCCCGCCTCGTACTCCGGTACGTCGAGGCCCAGGACTCCCTGCGCCACCGCGACCCGGTGCGGGGCACTCAGCGCTGAGTGCCCAACTCGCGGCGTCCGTAAGCGTGGTGCTCTTCAGTACGATCTTCTTCACTCAGCCGTCCGGACCCGGTGGCGGGCAGGGAGCCGACGCACCCGCGGACCTTACGGGCGGAAGCCGAACTCCCAAGAATGTGAGTCGCCACATGCAGCAGCCCACCTTCGTACTGCTCCACGGAGCATTCGCGAACTCCTTCTCCTTCGCGCCGCTCCAGGCCGAACTCGGCCTCCTCGGCCACCGTTCGGTCGCCGTCGACCTGCCAGGACACGGATTCGGGGCGACCTACCTGCCCGCCTACCAAGCCCCGCAGGACCCCGAAGGGCTCGCCACCGCACCCGGCTCGATCAAGGGCGTCACGCTCGCCGACAACACCGCCCACCTGATCGATGTCCTGGAACGGGCCAAGCGGAACGGCCCCGTCGTCCTCGTCTCCCACAGCCGCGGCGGCATAACGGCCACGGCGGCGGCCAACGCACGGCCCGACCTGATCGACCGCATCGTCTACGTCTCGGCCTGGTGCCCCGTCGAACTCGACGTCAACGACTACTACGCCGAGCCGGAGATGGCCACCGTCGACGCCGGCTCCCTCTCTCTCGCACTGGCCGCGAACCCCGCCGAACTCGGCCTGATCCGCGTCAACTTCCGCACCGCGGCCCCGGAAGCCCTCGCGGCGTTCAAGGCGGCCTTCCTCGCCGACGGCACCGACGAGGAGTTCCTGACCTTCCTCAACACCTTCCAGCCGGACGAGAACCTGGACGTCGGCACCTCCGACGACCGCGCTCAGGCCGCGACCTGGGGCCGCATCCCCAAGACCTACGTACGCCTGGCGGGCGACACGAGCATGCCGCCCGCCCTCCAGGACCGGCTGATCCGCGAGGGCAACGCGCTGACCCCGGACAACCCGTACGACGTCCGCACCCTCGAAGGCAGCCACCTGAAATGGCTGGTCGACCCGGCCCCGGCAGCCCGCCTCCTGGGCGAACTCACCGAGCACCCCGAACCTCCGGCCACCCGGGCATGAGTGACGCCCCGGACCCGGGCCCGCCCCCGGAACCAATGTGAACGAGCCCGGCATACCGGCAGCGCCTCGTCGCCGGCCCGAGCAGCCGGCCTTCGACCGCACTGCCGCGGACCGCACCTCCCCGGCGTCCGTGCGGGTGGCGGGTGTCGTCTCGGTGCTGACCGTGTGCGGGATCGGCTGGGCGGCGGGGCTGGACGAGTTGCTGAGCAGCCCCGGGTTCCGGGCCTGGCAGACGATCACCGTGGCCGTCCTCGTCCAGGCCCTGCCGTTCCTGCTGCTGGGCACGCTGGTGTCCGGGGCGGTCAACGCCTTCGTACCGGCGCACGTATTCGGCAGGATGCTGCCGCGCAATCCGGCGCTCGCGGTCCCGGTGGCGAGCGTCGCCGGGGTCGTCCTGCCGGGCTGCGAATGTGCTTCCGTACCGGTCGCAGGGAGCCTGATCCGGCGCGGGGTGACCCCGGCAGCGGCGTTCGCCTTCCTCCTCTCGGCCCCGGCGATCAACCCGGTGGTGCTGGTCTCGACGGCCGTCGCCTTCCCCGCCGCACCGGAAATGGTGGCCGCCCGGCTGGTCGCCTCCCTGGCGACGTCCGCCGTGATGGGCTGGCTGTGGCTGAGGTTCGGCCGGGCGGAGTGGCTGCGGATGCCCGTACGCCACTTTGGCCACGAGCCGGGGAACAACCGCTGGGAAGATTTCCGGCTCGGCTTCCAGCACGACTTCCTGCTCGCGGGCGGCTTCCTCGTCCTCGGGGCGATGGCCGCCGCCACCTTCAACGTCACGGTGCCACGCTCGGTGATCGACACCTTCGCGGAATCGCCCTGGCTGTCGGTGCTCTTCCTCGCTGCGCTGGCCGTCGTGCTCGCCGTCTGCTCGGAGGCGGACGCGTTCCTGGCGGCCTCACTGACGGGGTTCTCCCCGACGGCCAGGCTGGCGTTCATGGTGGTGGGCCCCATGGTCGACCTGAAGCTGATCGCCCTCCAGGCCGGCACCTTCGGCCGCGCGTTCGCGTGGCGGTTCTCGGGGGCGACCGCGGTGGTGGCCGTGGCCTGCGCCGCGCTGACGGGTTGGTGGCTGCTGTGAGACGCACCCTGCAGAACGTGCTCCTGCTGATCCTCGGGGCGGGAGTACTCCGGATCTCGCTCTTCAGCGACATCTGCCTGCGCTACGTGAAGGAAGGGCTGCAGCCGTACGTCGTGGTGGCGGGCCTCGTACTGACGGCACTGGGTGTACTGGGCGTACTGCGCGACGCAGTACCGGCTCTGACGAAACGTCATACCGGGCCGGACGGTCCCGGCCCTGAACCCGACCACGGGCACGGGCACGACCACTCCCAAGGGCCCCGGGTCGCCTGGCTGCTGCTGCCGCCCGCGCTGGCGCTGCTCCTGTTCGCGCCGCCCGCGCTGGGCTCGTACACCGCCGCCCGCGACAGGCCCCAGCTCGTCGTCGAGTACGACCGGTTCGACCCGTTGCCGGCCACCGGCCCGGTGCCGCTCTCGATGACCGAGTACGTCGCCCGCCTGCAGCAGGAGGAGAGCGGCAGCCTCAAGGGCCGCACCGTCGTCCTCCAGGGGCTCGTCCTCCCCGGCAGGAACGGCACCTGGCGGCTGGCCCGTCTGCTGGTCTCCTGCTGCGCGGCGGACTCGCAGACCCTGAGCGTCGCGGTGCACGGCGCGAAGGCGCCGCCCGCCGACAGCTGGGTGAGGGTGACCGGCACCTGGCCCCCGGGCGGCACCCTCGGAACGACCTCGGCGGAGCTCGCGGTGAACGTCACCTCCGTGACACCCCTCCCCGAGCCCGCGAACCCCTACCTCGACAAGGCCCCCGGGCGCTGAGCCCCGTCACACCCGCACCGCTCCCCGGCGCGTCCGCACCGCTCCCCGCCCCGGCGCGCCCTCACCAGCGCACCGGCAGCGCCCTGGGGCCGCGGATGAGCACGTCGGTCTGCCAGGGCACCTCCACAGTGCGGTCCGTGCCCGAAGGCCACGTGCGGGGGCACGTCCTCGGTGGCGATGCGGGGCTGACCGACGCCGTGCTTGTGCGGGATCCAGCGCAGCAGTTCCTCCACGGTCGCTTCGCGATGTCACGCAGGCTCCTGATCGACATGCGAATTGCCGCCCGGCCGTAGGGGAATTCCGGGATCACCTCGCTCGTGGACCTCATTCGTCACAGGGGTCGCTGTACCGCGCAAGGGTCGGCCCCCCGTACGAGTGATATTCCCCCTCTCCCCTGTCATGTGCGGAAATGACCAGCAAAATTGCCACAAAAGGCCCCTCCCCTTCGGGCCATGACGCCAAGGAGTCATCTGACATGACAGCGACGGAATCGGCAGCGGAGCCGCATCCGGTCCGTTTCTGGGCGGCGGCGGACTTGCCGGGTCTCGCGTTCGACCCCTTCATGGCCGAGCGGGTCGGCGAGCGGACCATCTCCCGGGTGCGGCTGCCGCACGGCGAGGGCCACGCCTGGCTGGTGACGCGGTACGAGGACGTCAAGTTCGTCACCTCCGACCCCCGGTTCAGCCGGCAGCGCGTGGTCGGCCGTTCCGTCACGCGGCTCGCACCGCACGTCATCCCCCTCGACGACGCCGTGGGCTTCGCCGACCCGCCCGAGCACACCAGGCTCCGCAAGGCGGCGGCGCGCTCCTTCACCCCCCGCGTCCTCGACCGGCTGCGGCCCCGGGCCCAGCGGACCGCCGACCGGCTGCTGGACGCGATGGAGGAACAGGGGCCGCCCGCCGATCTGATGACGCACCTGCACGACCCCCTGCCCCTGGCTGTGATCAGTGACCTGATGGGCGTCCCGGAGACCGACCGGCCGCGCATGGCCCAGTGGACGACCGTCCTGCTGTCGGCCGCCTACGGGCGCGAGGTCAGCGAGCGGGCGAAGACGGAGATGGCGGCCTACTTCACCGACCTGCTGACGCGCCATGGCGAGCTGCCCGGGGACAGCCTCGCCGGGGAGCTGGCGGAATCGGTCACGGCCGGCGTCGTCAGCCTGGACGAGGCTGTGGGCATCGCCGTGCTCGTCCAGGCCAGCGGGGCCCACGCCGTCCGCAACAACAGCGGCAACATGGTCTACGCCCTGCTCACCCACCCCCACCACCTGGCACGGCTGCGCGCCGAACCCACCCTGCTCCCGCAGGCCGTCGAGGAGCTGCTGCGCTTCGTCCCCCACCGCAACGCCGTGGGCATCGCCCGCATCGCGACCGAGGACGTGGAGGTCGGCGGCGTCACGATCCGGGCCGGTGAGGCGGTGCACGCCTCCTACCTCTCGGCCAACCGCGACCCGGCCGTCTTCGACCACCCCGACGAGCTCGACTTCGACCGCGGCCCCAACCCGCATCTGTCCTTCGGGCACGGCCCGCACTTCTGCCTGGGATCGAATCTGGCCCGCATGGAGTCGGAGATCATCCTCTCCAGCCTGATCACCCGGTTCCCGCGGCTGCGTCTGGCCGTTCCCGAGGAGCAGGTGACATGGCAGCGCAGCGCCCTCATCCGGGGCCCCGAGACGCTGCCCGTCACCTGGTGACCGCTGCCCGCGCACCTCACCCGCGCACCTCAGGAAAGGCCCTGACCATGTCCCCCGTCACCGCTCCGGAAGGGCTGATCGTCCTCCCCGGGCGAGGAAGAACCCTCGTCTCCCCGGCACAGCAGGTCACCTTCAGGGTCACCGGCCGGCACTCCCGCTCCGCCTCCAGCTGCGAGGTCGTCGTCCCTCCCGGCCGCCCGCACGCCTTCGCCAACCCCACGCGCGAAACCGCCCGGATGTTCCTCCGGTCCGCCCCGCCGCCCTTGCACGAGCGCTGTTTCGAGGAACTCCTCGAGATCCTCGACTCCGGTCCGGAAGTGGACCGGAAGGCGGCCGACGCGCTGCGCCGCCGCTACGACGTCGAACAGCTCACCCCTCTCAAGGTCGACCCGCCCTCAGTCCCCGACCCGCGCGGCGACCGAACGGCGCCGGGCACTTCGCGCGCGGGAGAGCAGCCATGACCTCTTCCCCGCCCGCACCCCAGGAACCACCCGCGCCGGTCGCCCACGACTGGCCCGTGGACGATCTGCGCGGCCTGGAGTTCGACCCGCTCATACACCGGCTGGTGCGCGAAGGCTCCCTCTCCCGGATCCGGCTGCGCTTCGGCGAGGGAGAGGCCTGGCTGGCGACCCGGTACGAGGACGTCAAGGCCATCGCATCCGACCCGCGCACGAGCCGGGCCCTGACCGTCGACCGACCGGTCACCAGCATGACCCCGCACATGGTGGCTCCGCCCGGTGGCGTCGGCCGCGCCGACCCGCCCGACCACACCCGGCTGCGCCGGCTGACCGCCCTGACCTTCGGACGGAAGCGGGTCGCTGCCCTGCAGGAGCGGACCGAGGAGCTCGTCGGGCGGATGCTGGACCGCATGGCCGCCCAGGGGCCGCCGGCCGACCTGACCGAGCACCTCACCGGGCCGCTGCCCGCCCAGTTGATCGGCGAGCTGCTCGGCGTCCCCCCGTGCGACCTCGACCAGCTCCAGGTCTGGCGCGCGATCATCCTCTCCAGCAACCGCTCCCAGCAGCGCGGTGACGCGATCAAGAAGGAGATCGCCGGATACTTCCGCGCCATGGTCGCCCACCGCCGTGAACACCCCGGCGACGACCTGTTCAGCGCCCTGGTCGCGGCCCACACCGAGGGCGGCATCAGCCTGCCGGAACTGGTCTCCCTGGCGGTGATGATCGTCCTCAACGGCATGGACGCGGTCCGCAACCAAGTCTCCAACATGGTGTACGCGCTGCTGACCCATCCCGACCAGCTGGCCCGCCTGCGCGCCGACCCCGCGCTGCTCCCGGGCGCCGTCGAGGAGTTGCTGCGCTACATTCCCCACCGCAACGGCGTGGGGCTGCCGCGCATCGCCACGGAGGACATCACCGTCGGCGGGGTGACGATCCGCGCGGGCGAGGCGGTGTACGTCTCCTACGTGGCGGCCAACCGGGACCCGTCGGTCTTCAAGGACCCCGATCGCCTCGACATCGGCCGTGCCGAGGCCCCCCACCTGTCCTTCGGCCACGGCGCCCACTACTGCGTCGGCGCCATACTCACCCGCATGGAGGCGCAGGTCCTACTGAGCGCCCTCCTCGACCGTTTCCCCCACCTGCGCCTGGCGGTGCCGGAGGAGGAGCTGCGCTGGCGGCGGGGTTCGATCAACCGCGGACCGGAGGCACTGCCGGTGGCGTGGTGACCCCGGGCGCGTCCCGGGCGGATCGACGAAGCTGACGGCCCGGTCCGTCCTCGTAGCGGGTGACGAGCCGGCAGAGGCCCTCGCCGTGCGGCAGCCTGACGCGCGGTACGGGGGCGTGGGTCAACGAAGCGCGCAGGGAGGGGGCCGAAGTCGAGCGCCGGGAGGTCCTCGGCGTCGTAGGTCCGTACCCCGGAGGCCGGGCAGGCGGGCGCCGGCCCGAACGGCCGCTGCGCTCCGGTGATCAGACCCTCGGTCATGCCACTGGGCGGCCGGTGCACTCCACTGCCACGGCCGCCGTTGCACGCGGGCGGTGGGCGTGCTGATCTTTATGTGTTTGATGTGTAAATGTCAGTAATTGTCCCGGGGGCGGACGTCCCGCCCGTCCCCGGATACGGCGTCAGCCGTGCGTACGCCCCCAACGCCCGAGGTGTTCCATGCCCACGCTGTGCCGCCCCGCTGTCGCCGTGCCGGAGTTCGTCATCACCCAGGAGGACACCCTCGCGCTGGCACGAAAACTGCACCACGACCATCCACAGCTGCCGCTCGCGCTGCGCCTGATCAGCAACACCGGCGTGAGCAAACGCCATCTGGTCCGCCCCATCGAGGAGACCCTCCAGCACCCGGGTTTCCGCGCCCGCAACGACATGTACGTCACCCAGGCCAGGGCCCGGGTCCCCGCCGTGGTGGAAGAGGCCCTCGGGCACGCGGCCCTCACGGCGCGCGACATCGACCTCATCGTCTTCGTGTCCTGCACCGGCTTCACCATGCCCTCGCCGACCGCCTGGCTGATCAACTCCATGGGCTTCCGGCCCGAGACCCGGCAGATCCCGATCGCCCAGCTGGGCTGCGCGGCAGGCGGCGCCGCCATCAACCGCGCCCACGACTTCTGCACCGCCTACCCCGACCGCAACGCCCTCGTGGTGGCCTGCGAGTTCTCCTCCCTCTGCTACCAGCCCACCGACCTGGGCGTCGGCAACCTGCTCTCCAACGGCCTGTTCGGTGACGCCGTCGCCGCGGCCGTGGTGCGCGGCAGCGGCGGCACCGGCGTCGCACTGCGCCACAACGGCAGCCACCTGGTGCCCGACACGGAGGACTGGATCGCCTACGACGTCCGCGAGACCGGCTTCCACTTCATGCTCGACAAACGGGTGCCCGGCACGATGGAGCAACTCGCCCCGGTACTCACCTCATTGGCCGATCAGCACGGCCAGTCCGCCTCTGCCATGGACTTCTACATCATTCACGCGGGCGGCCCGCGCATCCTCGACGATCTGTGCACCCACCTGAACGTCCCGCCGTCGTCGTTCCGCTTCAGCCGCGCCACACTCACCGAGTACGGCAACATCGCCAGCGCCGTCGTACTGGACGCCCTGCGCCGCCTGTTCGTCGACGGCGGCCCCGGCACCGGCGCCCACGGCATGATCGCGGGCTTCGGCCCCGGCATCACCGCCGAGATCGCCCTCGGCACCTGGACCACGGCCGAGGCGACCGCCCGCACCCTGAGCCACCTCGAACGGACCCTGACGGACAAGTCCGACGGACGGAACGAGGACCTCGACGGACAGGCGGCCCTCGTATGACCGGCCCCGGCCTGCGGACGGGACGCACCGAGGGGCTCGTGGTGCCGCCCGGCGCGGGCCGCGTCCTCGCCGCGAAGGCCCAGCACGTCACGTACAAGGTGACCGGGGAACACTCCGCCGCCGCCTCGACGTTCGAGGTGCTGGTGCCGCCCGGTTTCGACGTGGGCGCGCACGCCCACGCGCACAGCGAAGAGCTCTTCTACGTACTGGAGGGCGAGCTGGAAGTGCTCGCCTTCGAACCGCGGGTACGCACCCCCGACAGCTGGCGCTCCTGGGAGTCGCACGCAGGACAACGAAAGATGCGGGCCACCCCCGGCACCCTCATCCAGGTACCCCAGGGCTGCCCGCACGCCTTCGCCAACACGAGCGGGACGACCGCGAAGATGCTCTTCCAGTCCTCCCCGCCCCCCGCCCACGAGCGCTACTTCGAAGAACTGCTCGACATCCTCACCTCCGGCGCGGACCCCGCGGAACGCGACACGGCCATCGACACCCTCCGCACCCGCTACGACATCGAACAGATCACCCCACTGCGCTACGACCCACCTGGCCCCCGATAAGCCCCGGGCCTCGGCGCCCGGCCCCGGGTGTGCCCCGCGCCGTCACCAGGCGCCACGGTGGGCGAAACCAGTCCAGGATCGGCCGCGTCAGAAGGGCGAGGTCACCACCACTTCGCCGCACATCCTGGAGTTCACATGCACATCAGGTCATCGCGTGCCACTGGCCGACTCGCTGTGTTGTGTTTGCTTGTCGCCGGCTTGGGTGCAACTTCCGGATGCGGCAGCCAGAAAGGCGACGCGGGTGCCGGCGGCGACGCGGAGAACTCGGCGCATCGCGCCCAGCAGGTCGCCGCGGCCTGGGACGGCTCCACTGCGGCCACCACGTGGCGTGCCGGCTACCACCCCATGGGTGACGTGGTCCAGCTGCCACGAGGAGGCTTACGCAGCCAGGCCGACAAGCAGGCTTACCAAGACCACCACTTCGTCCTGCGAGGAACACTGCCCACCACCTGGCCCAAGGACGGCCGAGTGGTGTGGGCCGGAAAGGGAGAACTCACACGGCCGTCGCAAGGGGTGGACGAGTCATTCAAGGCCCTGTCCTACGACCGCGCCGGGGTAAGACCACACCTCACGGTGACCGGAGCGAAGCCGGGTTCCATGACCATTGCCACCCACCGTGGTCCAGCAGTGGTCCCCGCCTGGCTGTTCACCCTGGACGGCTATGACACTCCCCTGAAGCGGGCGACTGTCGTCCCGTCGAAACTCCCTCAGCCGCCGATCGCAGAGGCCCACAGCGGCCCCGGTGATGCGCTCGACCGGCTGGTCCGGATTTCCGCAGACGGACGGTCGGTGACCGTGATCGCCCTTCATGGCGTCTGCGACGACGGCCCTGTGGTGAAGGTGCTGGAAACTCGCGGCAGCGTGGTGCTGTCGGCCTCCGTCAAGCAACGGAAGCACGAGACGCTCTGCACCAAGCAGGCCAAGGGGCAGGAAGTAGCCGTGAAACTGAACCGCGCTCTGGGCGACCGCGTCCTGCTCGACGCACACACCGGCAAACCGGTCCCCTACCAGCCGCAGAACGGGCCCTCACCAAGCTGGAGCTGACCACACAACTCCACGACCGGCCCACCGCACGCGGCCACGGGGCCACGCTGTGACGGGGCTACGGGGCTACGGGGCTACGGGGCTACGGGGCTACGGGGCCAGCGGCAACTTGCCGAGCCCGCACGAAGCCTGGCTGTAGCCCGGCTCCGTCTGAATACGCTCGGCCAGACCTGGGAGAGCCCTGTTGATCATGTCGGCGGGCGTTGTGCCGGAGGGCGGCGGCAAGGACGGTGAAGATCAGGACGTCGAGGAGCAGGGCGGTGGCAGCGCCGTCCGGGCTTTGGCCGAGGACGTGTCCTGAGTGGGAGCGCGGACCCGCCATCGGCATCAACCGCATCCCGTGCACCCTCCCCGAGCACCACCAGGGCGACCACGCCAACGCCTACGCGCAGCACCGCGCCCCGTCCGATCCCATGTCGGGCGGAACTCGCGTACCCATGTGGTTAGGTACGCGTACTCAGGCGGGCGCGAACCGCTGGCCCGAGACTCAACGCATGACCCCAACCCCCGTCTCCATCAGCACATTTACCCCTCGCCGACGCACCATCGCGGCTGCCGCTCTCGCCGCTCTCGCCGTCCTGGCGCTCACCGGCTGCGGGAGCGAGCCGAGTGCCGGTGCCGCAGCGAAGGAGCCGGCCAAGGGTGTCGTCGCCAAGGCGAGTCCCGTACAGCCGTCCCCCGAGCAGAAGGCGTTCGCGGCGATGCTGGACGGGTTCGCGAAGATGTGCCCTGTGGCCGACGGGGTCGCGCCGACGCCGCCCGGAGAGTTCGCCCCTCCGGGGGCGCCGCAGACTCTGCCCCCTGGGGAGACGCCCCCGCCCGGCGAGGTCCACCCTCCTCGCCCTACCGGGCCTGAGGCAGAGTTGGACAGCCACGAGTGGTGCACGAGCGTCCACCACGAACAGCGCATCATCGAGGCTCTGCAAAAGGTCGCGGAGCCCACCCCCGCCACGGTCCGCACAACCCTGAACAGCCTCGGCTACATCGACGAGCACATCCACGGCCTCAAGCAGGACGGCAAGACCACCCGCTTCCACCTCGACCTGCGCGAGAACGGCAGCCGGCATTGCGAGACGGGCCGGGCGTCGGGCGCGACAACGGAAGTCGACGCGTGTGTAGCCCTCCCCACCGGACCTTTCATCATCAAGACAGCCGCGCAACCGTAACGGCGGTCTGCTCCGCAGGCCACGAGGGAGCGGCGGGGGGCAGCAGATGATCTTGAAACGGGAAACGGCCCCCGCCCTGCGGAGAAAACCGCAGTTCAGGGGCCGTACGTCCTGTAGGCCATGTCGGACTCGAACCGACAACCAACGGATTAAAAGTCCGCTGCTCTGCCAATTGAGCTAATGGCCCCCGGCAGGACTCCCAAGAGCATAGCTGCCCGGTCACCGGCGTCCGATCGGGTATCGCCCGAAACCCTGGAGGAACCTGCAGGAAGCTGAAGGAACCTGCAGGAAAGGAAAGGGCCCGCTCGTGAAGAGCGGGCCCTTTCCTCGGACTAGTTCAGGCTGACTCAGCCGTTGCGCTTCCAGCGCGGCTTGTCGTCGCGGCGGCCGAAGGAGCCGGTGCCGGTGCCGGTGGAGCTGCCGCGGTGGTCGCCGCCGCGGAAGCCGCCGCCGGTGGACGGACGGTCGCCGCCACGGAAGCCGCCCGAGGGACGCTCGTCACGACGGTCGCGGTTGAACGGACGGTCGCTGCCGCCGGCGCGGAAGCCGCCACCGGTCGCCGGACGGTCGCTGCGGTCGTCGCGGCGGAAGCCGCCCGACGCGGGACGGTCGTTGTCGCGGCGGAAGCCGCCGGACGCGGGACGGTCGTTGCGGTCGTTGCCGCGGTAGCCGGTGGCCGCCGGACGGTCACTGCCGCTGCGCTCGCCGCCACGGAAACCACCGGACGGACGGTCGTCGCGGCGGAAGCCGCCACGGTCGCCACCGCGGTCGTCACGACGGTCGTTGCCACGGAAGCCACCACCGGTGGGACGGTCGCCACGGTCGTCGCGACGGAAGCCGCCCGACGCCGGACGGTCGTTGTCGCGACGGAAGCCGCCGGACGCGGGACGGTCGTTGCGGTCGCCGCCACGGAAGCCGCCACGGTCACCGCCACGGTCACCGCCGCGGTCGTTGCGGTCGTTGCGGTCGTTGCCGCCACGGTAACCACCGCGGTCGCCGCCACGGTCGTTGTTGCCGCGGTAGCCGCCACGGTCGTCACGGCGCTCGAAGTTGCCGCGGTCGTCGCGGCGCTGGCGCTGCTCCTCCGCGGCCTTCGCGGCAGCGGCAGCAGCGGCCTGGGCCTCTTCCGCAGCCTCCGCCTCGGCGGCGGCAGCGGCCTCGGCGAGAGCCGTCTCCGGGTCCTCGCCACGCTCACGGGCGGCACGGGCGACCAGACGGTCGGCCTCCTCGCGCAGCTCGGTCGCGCGGCGCTGGATGCGCTCCAGCTCCTTGGCCATGTCCTTGGCCTCGCGCTCGGCCTGCTTGGCCGAGTTGGTCGCGGAGTCGGCCTGGACCTCGGTCAGCGAACGGGCGCCGGTGATCTCGGCGACCTCCGGGTCGAACGCGCCCGAGCCGCCGACGATGTGGCGCGAGGCGTCGACGCCCGCGTCCTCCATCAGCCGGAAGATCTGGCGGCGCTGGTGCGGCAGCGACAGGGAGACGACGACGCCGGACTTGCCCGCGCGAGCCGTACGGCCGGAGCGGTGCAGGTAGTCCTTGTGGTCGCCGGCCGGGTCCACGTTCAGCACCAGGTCGATGCCGTCGACGTGGATGCCGCGGGCGGCGACGTCGGTGGCGACCAGGGCGTTGACGTAGCCCTTCTTGAAGTCTTCGAGGACGCGGGTACGGGCGCCCTGCGTCATGCCGCCGTGCAGGGCGTCGGCCTTGACGCCCGAGTCCTGGAGCTGCTCGGCGATACGGTCGGCGCCCAGCTGCGTACGGACGAAGATGATCGTGCGGCCCTTGCGGGCGGCGATCGCGGCCGTGACCGGCGCCTTGTCCTTCGGCTTCACGACGAGGACGTGGTGGGTCATGGTCGAGACGTTGCCCTGCGCGCTGTCGACCTCGTGCGTGACGGGGTTCGTCAGGTAGCGCTTGACCAGGGTGGAGATCTCGTTCTCCATCGTGGCGGAGAAGAGCATCCGCTGGCCGCCGCCGGGGATCTGGTCGAGCAGCTCGGTGACCTCGGGCAGGAAGCCCAGGTCCGACATCTGGTCGGCCTCGTCGAGGACGGCGATCTGGACGTTCTCCAGGGACGCGGCGCCACGGTTCAGCAGGTCGCGCAGACGGCCCGGGGTGGCGACGAGGACGTCGACACCGCGCTCCAGTGCGTAGATCTGGTTGCCCATGGACGTACCGCCGCAGACGACCTTCATCTTCAGGCCGAGCACGTCGCCGTACGGCTGGAGGGCGTCCGCGACCTGCATCGCGAGCTCACGCGTCGGCGTGAGGATGATCGCGCGGGGCTTCTTCTTCTCGGTGGTGCCGCCGGCCAGCGAGGCCAGGGTCGGCAGACCGAAGGAGAGGGTCTTGCCGGAGCCGGTACGGCCACGGCCGAGGATGTCCTTGCCGGCCAGGGCGTCCGGGATGGTCGCGGCCTGGATCGGGAAGGGCGCGGTCACGCCGTTCTGGGCGAGCTTGCGGACGATGCCCTCGGGCAGGCCCAGGTCGCTGAAGGTGGGACCGGTGTGGACGGGCTCGCCGTCGACGTCGGCGGCGATCTCGTCGGAGGCGATCTCGTCGGCGGCGTCGGCCTCGGCGGCAACCGGCTCGGAGACGATCTCGGCGGCAACCGGCTCGGAGACGATCTCGACCTTGGCCTCGGTGATGACCTCGACCTCGGTGACGGCCTCGGCCGAGTCGGCGATCGCCGACTCGACGATCTCGGTGGCGGCCTCTACGACCTCGGTGGTGTCGACGCTCTCAACGTCGACGGTGACCGTCTCGACAGCCTCGACCAGGGCTGCGTCGAGCTGCTGCTCGGCGCCCTCAGTGGGCATGGCGGTGCGGTCAGAACTGGAAATAGACATGCGGATGCGAAACCTCTCGGAGTCTCGGCACGCGCCCAAACTCCGTGAATCGCAAGTGAAACCGCCTCGATGCGGTCAGTCACGGCAAGGGAGAGTACGCGCCACACGGCGCTCTTCTGTTTCGGCGCCGGGCAATGGGATCAAACGATCTATAACCTTACGCACCCTCCCCCTCACCTGGCAAATCGACGGCGCTACACCGCTTCCACCTGCGGATTTACCGCCGGTCCCGGCTGTCCCCTGCGGTATTCCAGGGGAGTCCGGGTCCCGACCGCACGGTTCTCCGCGGCGGGTGACGCGGACGGCGTCGGCTGCGCCGTCGGCCCGGTGGGGGTCGGCGTCGGCTCGGGCGGCTTGGTCGGCTCGGGCGGGGGCGTCGGCTGCTGGGTCGGCCGGGTCGCGGAGGGCGTCGGCGCCCCCGGGGACGGCGTGCCCTTCCCGGGGGCGCCTCCGGCCCCCGGGGGCGGCGTGGCGCCCGTCGTCGGGCCGGGGGCACCCTTCGAGGGGGTGGCCTCGGGGCCGGGCGAGGCATTCGGGCTGGCCGAGGAGCCGTCGCCCGGATCGGCGTCCGCAGCGCCCTCACTGCGGGAAACGGGCTTCGAGCCGGTACGTCCCCGGCCCTCGCCGCCCACCGCCGCACCACCGTCGGGGCCGGCCTGCCCCTGCTTGGCGGCGGGGCGCGCCGGGAGGGGTTTGCCCTCGTCGTCGCTCACACTCATGCAGCCTGCGGAAACCGCCACCGCGAGCGCCGCGGCGGCGAGTCGGACAGGGGTGGGCAGTTGGCGCACGGGCGCACCTCCGGCAATGACGGCCAAGAGGGTGCCGGCGCACGGGTCTGCGACACTCCCGGAGCCGTAGGGCGAGTTAGGGGTCTGCCCTCCCAACTCCCATTGCCCCGCCGGGGACACGCGCAGGCACCCGACCGCCACCACGAGGAGCCGCCGCCGGGCCCCGGCCGGGTGCCGCGCCTGCCCCTCACCCGTAACCCAGCGCGTGCAGCCGCTCGTCGTCGATCCCGAAGTGGTGGGCGATTTCGTGGACCACGGTGATTTCGGTCTCGGCGACCACGTCCTCCCGGTCCTCGCACATCCGGAGGGTGGGACCCCGGTAGATGGTGATGCGGTCCGGGAGCACGCCCGCGTACCACTCCCCGCGATCGGTGAGCGGCGTTCCCTCGTACAACCCCAGCAGATCCGGATCGTCCTTCTCGGGCTCGTCCTCCACGAACACCGCGACGTTGTCCATCAACCGGGTCAGCTCAGGCGGTATCCGGTCCAGCGCCTCAGCGACCAGTTCCTCGAACTCCTCACGCGTCATCTCCAGCACACCCCCATTCTGCCGACCCCCGGCCCCTTGAGCACTGAAGCCACCCCCAGCCCTCTCGGGCACCGGGGCGCCCGCCCCCTGCCCCCTGCCCCTTCCCATGCCCATGCCCATGCCCATGCCCCTGCCCCCTAGCCTCCTTGGGCAGCGGGGCCGCCCCCCGGGGGCGGTACGGGTGGGCAAGGGGGCGGCCCCCACGCGGAGCCCCACCCCTCGCCCCCGCCCACGCCCGCTCCCGCCCGCACCAGCACGCCGAACAGGGGCCAGGGAGGGCGGCGGTGCTCCTACCCGGAGCGAGGGGTTCCGCTGTGCCCACCCGTTCCGCCCCAGCGGAACGATTGCCCACAGCGGGTGGAACGCTTGCCCACAGCGGTGGCGGCCGGGACGCCCACAGCGGCGGCAGCGAGGGAGGGGCACGGCGGGGCAGCCGCCCACAGCGGGCCGCTGCGGGAGACCTCAGGACCCACCGCGGGGCCACCGCGGGGGCACTGCAGGGGCACTGCAGGGAGGTCGCTGCAGGGAGGTCGCTGCAGCGAGCGCCGCACGGGAGCGCCGCACAGGAGCGCCG